>CAYVYQ010000086.1:0-1542 GCA_964455855.1 uncultured Gammaproteobacteria bacterium | reverse complement strand
CTAAGCAAGAAAGCTATAGGCTTAGCAAGTTCAGCTGGCTCAGCAATTCTTTTCAAAGGAATGGTATTTACGGTGGCCTCCATCAATTTATCATCTGGAATGGCTCTTTCTGTTGCAGGAGTCATTACGGCCCCTGGAATAATACAATTAACTCTGACATGAGGCGCTGACTCAATAGCAGTTGCTCTTGTAAAATTTATTAAACCAGCTTTTGCAGCTCCATAAGCTGACATATACGCAACACCTTTTAAACCAACTACTGATGCAACATTAACAATTGAACCTTTTTTAGCTTCCTGCATCCACGGTAAAACCTTCTTGGTTGTTAGAAAGACCGCATCCAGATTTGCTTTAAAATTAGTTCTCCATGCTGCAAGGTCAAGATCGACAATTTTACCAGTATGGATCGATGGAGCATTATTAATCAGCCCATCAACCTTACCAAAAGATTTATAAATTTCTTCTAATGAATCATCAATCTCTGATTCAATACTGACATCAACATTGTGAGCAACCACCTTTGATGAAACCTTTAAAAGCTCCTTTTGAGCTTTATCTAGATTGTCTTTATTTCTTCCAGTGATAACAACTGTTGCACCATACTGAAGACATAACTGTGCGGTTGCATAACCTATTCCTGCGCTTGCACCCGTAATGTATACAACTTCATTTTCAAATGTATTTTTCATATCCCCCCTATGAAAAAAATTAGAAATTCATATTAAAACCTAATGACATATACCAATAGTCATCCATAAATTTTATGTGATAAGGGTCTGCTTTGTAACCCAAAGTTAAGCCAAGACCGATGTTTTTATATGATGATAAATATTGAGCTTTTGTATGAAGTTCTCTTCCGCTTGGATCGAGATTAAAATTCATTGGATTAAAGAGAACATTTTTTTCTTTAGTTCGATATGTCGGAACATTGAGCTGAAGTTTTCCAGATTCTATTCTTATAGGTTGATCAACAGTTAGGATTAATTTGTCATTATTATTAATGATTGAAGATTTCATGAAACCAACCCCAAAAGCGGAAGAGTAAAGCTTTGTAACTGAACGCAACATACCTAATTCATTGGACATATCATTAGATTTACCCCAGTACAATGATCCAAACAATATGCCTCCCGCTAAATCTAATGAATTTGATAGACCTACAAATGAAGTGAGCTGGTTATTACTTCCATTGAATGCTCCTGATCCACTTAAACCTAGGCTAGCATCATTTTCTTTCATAAGACCTATTTGCAAGGAAGGCATTTTAGATTTTGGCTGGATTTCCATGAGAGCGACTGTGCTTGAGTCTCGTTTGTTAAAAATTTCATTCGTATTAAATTTATTTCTGCCTGATGAAATTGCTAAGGCAATATCAAATTTATTATTGCCTTTAAATTTTGAGCCAAAAGTTGTACCTGTAGCACTAAAATTTAACCATGGATTACTAAACTGAGTCCTCAAGCTTCTTTCTGATCTCAATTGAGAATCTTGAAAAATTCCCATTGCCCAACTGCCATTCAATCCATGGCTTAAAAAAGAGTC
>CAYVYQ010000085.1:0-1691 GCA_964455855.1 uncultured Gammaproteobacteria bacterium | reverse complement strand
ACTTCCCAACCAAAAAAACTTTTTTGTATGGTTTCTTTGGACTGTTAGTCCTTTACGCGAGTATGTCTATTTATCAGCTGGACTCACCAGAAAGAGCAGTTGTCTTAAGGTTTGGTGAATATCACGCAGAAACAGGCGAAGGTTTGAACTTCATGCTGGCAGGTATTGACGAAAGATATGTCGAAAATGTTGCATTAACTAGACGTTACTCACAAACAGCAAATATGTTAACTAAAGATGAAAATTTAGTTGATGTAACTATTTCTGTACAGTACAGAATAAAAAATTTAAAAGACTTTGTTTTGAATGTTCGCGATCCAGAAAGCAGCCTTAGGGAGGCCACGGAAAGCTCTTTGCGGCATGTGGTGGGCGACAATACATTAGAGGAAACTCTTACAACTGGCCGTGAACAAATTGCCCAAGATGTAAATGCAAGACTTCAGAGCTATTTAGACCTTTATGCAACAGGACTCGTAGTACAGCAAGTAAATATTGAAAAGACAGATCCCCCCTCAGCGGTGAAAGCCTCTTTTGATGATGTTGTTGCGGCCAGAGAGGATAAAGAGAAGCTACAAAATGAGGCTGACCGATATGGTTTGTCTATTGTTCCTGAGGCTCGTGGTCAAGCATTTGCTAGAATCCAAGCAGCTGAAGCATATAGAGAAGAGGTTGTTGCTAACGCAGAAGGTGAGGCTGTTCGCTTTGATAAGCTATTAGCTGAGTATCAAAAAGCACCAAAGGTTACCAGAGATAGGCTTTACTTAGATGCCCTGCAGGGACTCTATAGCAATTCAACTAAAGTGTTGATGGATGTAGAAGGTGGAAATAACCTAATGTACCTCCCATTAGACAAAATTCTTGAGCAAAACAAATCAGAGGAGGAAGAGTAATGACCAAAGGAATGAATCTCTTAGTTCTTGCAGGACTTATTCTTGCATTGATTCTAAATAGTATTTTTGTAATAGATGAGAAAGAAGATGGAATTGTCTTTCAGTTTGGTGAAGCGATTAAATCTGACCTTCCAACTGGGTTAAACTTCAAATTGCCTATCATCCAGAACGTCAAGAAATATGACTCGCGACTTCAAACTCTTGATGAGGAACCAAATAGAATTTTAACAGTAGAGAGTAAATATCTTATTGTTGATTCGTTTGTGAAATATCGCATTACTGATGTTCGAACTTTTTATGATGCCACTAGCGGAAGCTTTATTAATTTAAATAACTTGCTTGGACAAAGGACCGCGTTCGAACTAAAAAATCAATTTGGTCGAAGAACAGTGACTGAATTAGTTTCAGGTGAAAGAGATCAATTGATGAGTGATATGCGAGAGAATTTAGGAAACTCTGTTTCTGATCTTGGCATAGAAATAATTGACTTTAGGGTTAAAAGAATTGATTTGCCACCCGAGCTTAGTAACTCGGTATATGAAAGAATGCGCTCAGAAAGGAATAGGTTGGCTGAGGAATTACGAGCTGAAGGAAACGAGCTTTCTAATGAAATTCGATCCACTGCCGACAAACAAAGAGTTATTATTCTGGCAGAAGCTTACAAAACTTCCGAGCAAATCCGAGGGGAGGGCGATGCAACAGCAGCAGCAATATATGCGGAATCATTCTCCAGAGATCCAGAATTTTATGAGTTTACTCGAAGCATGAGAGCTTATGATGCTACTTTTAATAATAAATCAG
>CAYVYQ010000084.1:0-1696 GCA_964455855.1 uncultured Gammaproteobacteria bacterium | reverse complement strand
CTACTCTTCGCATTCCATCAAGCATGATGATGTCGGCTAAGGATGTAGCTGAAATTGGTATAAAAGCATGTTTTGCTGGTAAGGATATTGTAGTTCCAGGTTTTGCTAATAAGTTCACTACAATTTTTACACGTCTCTTTTCAAAATCATTAATAGCAAAGATTTTCGGTTCCTTTTATAGAAATAATATGGACTGAAAAGTTAGAGTAATTTTGCTAAGGTTTTCATATGAGCGAACAAGCCATTAAAAAAATACTGATAACTGGTGCTAATGGATTCATTGGTGGGTCATTAATGCGTTATTACCAAAATCAGGGTCAAGATGTTGTAGGTGTTGATCTTGTTGGTAATGCTGATGATATTGTTGAGGGTGATATATCACAACCAGATACGATCAGTCAGCAGTTACAAGAATGCGATGTAATTATTCACACAGCTGCATTGGTTTCTAATGCGATGCAAGATTCTGATATGTGGCGTGTTAATGTCTTAGCAACTCGTAATTTAATTCAAGCAGCAAAAGAGCATAAAATACGACGTTTCGTGCAAATTTCATCAATCGTGGCCTATGGAAATACTGCAGAGGGTGAGTTAGATGAAACTCATCCTGTACATGCAGATGGTGGAAGCTATGTGCTGACAAAATTAGCCTCGGAGCATGTTGTCTTAAGCGAACAGGCTAATAACGACATAGAAGTGGTGATAATTCGTCCAGGAGATGCATATGGTCCGGGCAGCCGCCCCTGGATTATTGCTCCATTAGAAGCAATTGCTAAAAACCAGTTTATGCTTCCAGAAAAAGGAGAGGGATTTTTTAGACCCATTTATATTGATGATTTAGTTCGAGGTATAGCTATGGCCTCAAGGCATCCCGATGCAGCTGGTGAAATTTTTAATTTATCTTGCGAGGGCTATATGTCTACCAAAGACTATTTCACCCCTCATTACCAATGGCTTGGTAAAAAAGGACCCATGCTCGTTTCCACAAAACTAGCTCTGAGGATATCTGCAATTGCATCAAAAGCGGCTGATCTTATGGGCAACCTAAATGAAGCCTCGCCATCAACTGTAAAACAGCTTTCAACTAAGAGTTGGTTTTCAATTAAAAAAGCTGAACGGATTCTTGGCTGGAAGCCTGAGGTTTCATTTGAAGAAGGGATGAAAGTAACTCATGAGTGGGCCAAGAGGCAAGGGTTACTTGAAAAGTGATTAAGTTAATCTAATCAGGAGAAATCAATGCGTTTATGGAATGGTTGGGGGAATGAAGATAGTGATCTGACTATGGAGCTCAGTGATGGTCTTCGTGCTTTATTGGAAGCTCTTGTTGGACCAGGTACTGCTCTTCGTCAGGCAACCCTTGATGAGGTGATTGCTAAAGTTCCTAATACTCGTCTTGATAACCATCCGTTAATAAAAACTGATTCAGAAACAAGAGTTCGTCATGCGCGCGGCCAAAGTTTGCCTGATTGGTTAGAAATGCATAGTGGCAATGTTGATACCTTCCCAGATGGCGTTGCATTCCCAGAATCATCAAACCAGGTTCGAGAACTTCTAGCTCTCGCTAAAGAAAATAATTTGATAGTTATCCCGTATGGTGGTGGAACATCAGTGGTGGGCCATATTAATCCTGAGATAAGTGACAAGCCGGTATTGACCATAGATATGGGAAAAATGAATTCTATGTTGAGTATTGATG
>CAYVYQ010000083.1:0-1717 GCA_964455855.1 uncultured Gammaproteobacteria bacterium | reverse complement strand
AACTGACCCAGGATACGCTAATTGGTTAGACATCGAAGATTTCGATCGAGGGGCAATTTTAATGAGATGGGACGGATTAAAAGATACCTATCTTGATTCAGCCCTTTTCCCAACTGCTTATTTGGCAAAAATTGATGAGCTTAAATCATTTCTTCCAGGTGATGAGCAAAAGATTTCAAAAGATGAAAGAATAAATCAAATACTAAATAGAAGGAAACATGTCCAAAAAAGATTTAATTATTAAAAATTTTTCTTACCTAAGGATTTCCATCAGAATCAATAAAATCCTTTAGCGTTTGCTCAACATATGCACAATCTTCATCTGTCATTGTCGGATGACATGGCAGCATAATCCCATATTCCATTATTTGATCACAATTTTTTAAGCCATTAGGATGCACTCTGTATTCTTGGTTCTTGAGCATAGGTTGTCTGGTAACATTTCCTGAAAAAATTACTCTTGAAAAAATTCCGTTATCTTCAAGATGAATTTGGAGTTTTTTTCGACTCCAGCCAGTATCAGGATTGATTTGCAAAGGAAAGCATATCCAGGTTGTCTCAGTCTCATCAAGCATGTTTGGAACAATAAATTGATTCTGATAATTTTCAAAAAACTTATAATAGCGATCAAATCTAGAATTTCTAAGATCCCATAATTCCTCAATTCTATTCATTTGAGCTATACCAAATGCTGCACCTGCCTCATTGGGGATAAATCCATAGGCTAAGTCTTCAAAAATAAACAATGAGTCATAATCTAAACCATCAAGCTTTTCTAAAAAGCGACCATCGCTCTCACTAACTTTGGTGCCAAACATATATTTTTCTGAGGATCTCCCCCAGGATCTTAGAGAAAGAGCCTTGTCAAGCAAAGAATCATCATCAAAGAAAACCATTCCTCCATTTCCCAAGGCGGTTATGATGTGGTAAATAGAAAAGCTTGTAATTGAAATATCCGCACGAGTTGCAGTTTTTTTTCCTCTAAGACTACCTCCAAGCGTATCAGCGGAATCGTGAACTAGTTTAAGATCGTGCTTATCGGCAATCTTTCTTAAAATATCCCAATCGCAGATACCTCCAACTAAATCAGGAACTAAAATAGCTTTTGTATTCTCGGTAATCATATCCTCTACGCAATCTACGAGAATCTGGTAATCATTTAAACCGACATCAATAAATACAGGTTTATATCCAGCAAAATATATACTGGAAATGTCTGTAGAAAATGTGAGAGCTGGGGTAATAATTTCAGAACCTTTTGGTAAATCCAGCAACCGCATAGCAAGCATCAAAGCTGATGAACCTGAGTTAACCATCACTCCGTATTTCTTTCCCATGAAAGAAGCGACACGACTTTCAAACTCTGACACTTTAACCCCTGGTATTAAACCCATGGGATCAGACAATACATTATTAACTTGTTCGATCTCTTCTTGACCAAACATAGCTCCGCCATATCTGACAGTTCTTGGTTGAATTCTTTTTTCCATTTTTTAATTATTTCTAGAAAGTATATTAAAACATCAACTAACTAGATAAAAATAAAGTTTGGATATTTTTATTTTTCTTGACTAATTAATTTAACTCTGATTATTTAAAGTCAATATTGAATAAAAGCATTGCAAAGATAGAGATTGAAGAAATTTAAAAGCAAAAAACCTTGTAGATATAAAGCTTTTGTTTAACTTAGATGGTAGGGATGGAGGGAGTCGAACCC
>CAYVYQ010000082.1:0-2230 GCA_964455855.1 uncultured Gammaproteobacteria bacterium | reverse complement strand
AAGCAATACAAGCTATTTACGATATCAAAAATTTAAAATTTAAATATTTGAATGCTTGTGATTCAAAAAAACCAAATGATATTCTGAACTGCTTTGTTTCAAAAAAAGTTTACATAGATTTTGAAGATTTTGGCATCTTCTCATCTGCTCAAGATATGGTAGAAAAATACACACTTTATTCATGCCATCCACATCTTATTGAGCAGCATTCAGGTAAAAACGAAATTATTAAATTATTATCAGATGATGAGGCATCAGGATTTTGGTCTCTGTCATATAGCTTAATTGATACTCTAAAGAATTTTAGCTTAAATATTACTGGTACCTACGAAGACTTATATGTTCTTGATGATAATAAAAATTGGTTAATTAAAAAAACAATTTTCAAAAAGAAAAGCAGTCTATACAAATCAATGTCTACAGAGCATTGCTCAAATCCAAGGATTGCTAGATCCTTAAGTGCGAAAAAGACTGTCTAAATTTTTAAAAGCTTTGAATTCAAGCGCATTACCACTTGGGTCCTTAAGAAACATTGTTCTCTGCTCTCCTGGTTGGCCTGCAAAGCGGATTTTTGGCTCAATAACAAAAGCTTGTTTCTTCTTTTTTAATTGATGCAAAAGATCGTCAAATTGATCAAAGCTCAAAATAACCCCAAAATGTGGAACCGGCACCTCATCACCGTCTACTTGATTAGCGATCTCTTGATGAGCTTTTTCCACGTAGTGACAAACCAGTTGATGTCCAAACAAGTTAAAATCAATCCAGGAATTACTTGATCTGCCCCTTTTGCATCCTAGTATATTTTGGTAGAAGTAAGTAGCTTTAATTAAATCATTAACTGGAATAGCTAAGTGAAATGGGTTCATCATGCCTAAATTGTTAGTTAAATGCTAAAATCAATATACTACATTAGGCAAAGGAATATTATGAAAAAATTATTAAAGTATGTTGGTTATCTAATGCTCAGCGGTCTTGCTGTTATAAGTTTATATCTAGCTAATTTATTTTTAATGAAGCCATATTCAATAGATCATTATCTGGCTAAAGAGTTAGGAATGAGTCTATTAGAATCGCCTGAGTTTATGACATATATTGGAATTTTTGATCCCTATAATGCAATTTTAAAGCACAATCAAAGACTAACCATTGATTCATTAGCAGATGGTGAAGAAGATTACCAAGATACATTAAAGCATCTATCGATGTTAAAAAAATATGATGCTGCAGGCTTAACAGATGTACAAAGAGTTACACAAAAAATAGCCATTTTTGATACTGAAAATAATATTGATAGATTTGAAAACTTTAGATTTCATTCCTATCCTTTTAATCAAATAAGTGGCAATCATCTTAACGTTGTTGAGTTCATGACAGACACTCACCCCGTTCGTAGTTACCGAGAAGCCACGGATTATATAAAAAGAGTTAGGCTCATTGATGAATCAATGAAATCGGATTTGATCTGGCTGGAAGAGCAAAAAAAGTTAGGAATATTTGCTCCTCAGTTTGTGTTTGATCACGTAATCAGGCAACTCAAAGAACTGCTCTCTTACACTGATGATGAAAATCCATTGATGCAAGTATTTATTAGAAAAGTTAGTGAGCTTGAAATTTCAGCTCAGAAAAAAGAAGCCTTGTTTGATGAGCTCAGCTCAGTTATTACATCTGATGTAAAGCCTGGTTATGAACTTATTCTTCAATACATGGAGTCAAACTATGCTAATGCTAATCAACATCATGGTGTTTGGTCGCAACCCAATGGAGATGCTTTTTATGCATCAAGACTAAGGTCTTACACAACCACAGATTACACGGCTGCAGAAATTCATCAGATTGGTCTGTCAGAAGTTGAAAGAATTGGCAATCGTATGAAAGAAATTTTTGTCTTGCTTGGTTATGAAGTCAACAAATCTGTCGGTGAAATGATGAATGATCTTAATGAAAATCCTGAATTTCTTTATGCAGATACTCCTGACAGAAAAGAAATTGTCATTGCAGATTACAATCAAATGGTTAAAGAAGCTGAAGAAGATGTAAGGCCTTATTTTGAAAGATTTCCAATTAGTCCAGTTGAAGTAAGAGCTGTCCCAGAATATTCAGAAAAAACTGCTGCAGGTGGATACTATCAAGCTCCAAGTCTTGATGGATCTCGCCCAGGTGTATTTTATGCAAATTTATATGATATTAAACAAACCCCAACTTTTGGCATGCGAACACTTACATTCCATGA
>CAYVYQ010000081.1:0-2328 GCA_964455855.1 uncultured Gammaproteobacteria bacterium | reverse complement strand
AAGAAGAGGATTATTATATTTTTGAATTTACTAATAAGGGTGGATTGATTATGCCGATACCGCTTGAGCTTACCTATGAGAATGGAATGAAGGAGCTCATAAGAATACCAGTTGAAATATGGAGAAAAAATCCAAGTAGAACACGATGGTTAAAACGTTCTAAGTTAAAAATTACTCAGGCGGTTATTGACCCCTACTGGGAAATTGGTGATACGGAAATTGAAAATAACTATTATCCTACCCGACTCATTCCTGCAAGATTGAAACCTCGCGCATCAAGAAGCAACCCAAAGAATTTAATGCAAGACCTACTCAATAGAAATAAAAAAATTACATCTCATAACTAGATAAAATGTATGTTGCAATAGACTTCGGCATATCTAATACTGATTTAGCAATCTCTGATCAAGGCAAAATTGTATTTCATACCACTCCCTCGCAATCTTCAGGAATTAATGCTGGTACCTTAAAAAATATATTAAAAAAGCATGAAATCGATATTTCAAACATAAAGAAAATTGGAGTTACTGGGGGCAAATCATCAGACCTGGATGATGCTTTGGAAGGGGTAGAAATTGCAAAAATTAATGAAATTGATGCAATTGGCTTAGGAGCAAAAAAACTATATGGCATTAAGGAGGAATCCGCCCTTGTTGTTAGTGCTGGTACAGGAACCGCTTGCGTTCATGTTCAAGGCAATAATTTTAATCATTTGGGTGGTATTGCGGTTGGAGGAGGCATGCTTGAAGGCCTTGGCTCTCTTCTATTTAAAAACTCAAATGGTCTTGAAATTAATGAATTTGCTAATAGCGGGTCTAGAGCTGAACTAGATTTATTGATTGGAGATGTGGTGAACAAAATAGGTAATCTCTCGCCAGATATAACTGCGGTTAATTTTGGTCAAGCAAAGAGCTCATCAGCAGATACCATGGAAAATACTGCGGCAGCATTATGCAATATGGTAGGTGAGGTTATTGGAACTGTCGCATACTTAAACGCATTTCTAGTAGGATCGGATAAAGCTTATTTCATAGGCAGAACATCCTACCTTTCTGAAATTATTGATGGGATCAATCAAAGGTTAGAGCTTGCTGGCATCAAGGGGCAATACAATGATGACCGCGAATATGGTAACGTCATCGGAGTGCTTGAAAGTATCGAGACTAACTCCTAGAGATATAAAACCTAAAGTAACTCTACAATTTTAGAAACACAAGAATTCAAATCTTCAGAATTGCTGACTATGTGATGAGAGTATTTATTATACAATTCCTGCCTTTCTTCAAATGCATCTTCAATAGATTGGCTTGGAGCTTTTGCGAAACCTCGATCAAGAAAACTTGGAACCCTCTCTAGAATTTCGCTAAAGGGGACATCTAAAAATATTACTTTTGAATTTTGCTGGATATGTTTCATTGCTTCTTCACTATAAACAGCGCTTCCGCCAGTTGAGAGAATGATTTCTTTGAAGTAAAGATTTTTAAGCACTGAATTCTCAATTTCTCTCAGTCTAATATAACCTTCATCATCGAGGATCTTTTGTAAACTTTTCCCTTGCTGCTCTTCAATTAGAACGTCGCTATCAATTAATCTAAAATGCAGTATCTTTGCCAGCTCTCTTCCTACGGTGGACTTGCCTGCTCCAGCCATTCCTATTAGTGATATTGAATTTTTCATTTTTCGTGCTGTACTATAAACCTTTCTGAGTTAATTTTTATAAAAATATAATATAAAGTTGCATTTCAATGAAAAATAAATTCTTGCTCCTAATGCTAATGGCGCCCTCGTTATATGGGGCAACAAAACTTATTGTTCTTGGCTCTGGGACGCCCAATCCTGATCCTAATAGAGCTGGATCTGCGTATGCTGTAGTTGTTAATGAAACTCCATATTTAATTGATTTTGGACCAGGTGTTATTCGAAGAGCTGCATCCCTGTCTCCGCCCTGGGGTGGAAAAATTGAAGCCATGACAGTTAAAAATTTTGAACATGCATTTTTAACTCATATCCATTCCGATCATTCTGCTGGCTTGGCTGATCTATTGCTTACTCCATGGATCATGGGAAGGGATAAAAAATTAAACCTATATGGACCCAAAGGACTGGAGCAAATGGCATCCTCTACCCTTGAAGCCTTTGAAGATGATATTAATTATAGGATCTACGGTACTCAACCATCTAATAAGATAGGCTATAAATTTAATTTTTATTTACTTACTGAAGGACTGATCTATGAGGATGAAAATGTTTCTGTCGAGGCATTTACAGTGCCGCATGGCAGCTTTGATGATGCGTATGGATTTCGATTTACCACTGAGGATAAGGTTA
>CAYVYQ010000080.1:0-2511 GCA_964455855.1 uncultured Gammaproteobacteria bacterium | reverse complement strand
AAATAAATCTTCAAATTTTTATTAGGAATAATTCTAGGAATATTTGTGATTGATAAGGGGACTAACCAAAAACTGAGAATAATTAAAATTGCAAAAAAGGTCAGGATGCCTATAAATAATCTTTTCAATCTACCCATGCAATTTTATTTTAACCCAAAATTCTTCTAGCTCCTCAGGCGAAAGATTGTCTAGATCTTTTTTATCTTTAGCAATCTCTTCTTCCATCAACCTAAAGCGCTTTACAAATTTATGATTGGCTTGATTGATAGCTTCACTTGCATCGATTTCTAAGTGTCGACTTAAATTAATGATAGAAAACAATAAATCTCCTAATTCTTCTAGGCTATTTTCTTTATTATTTTGCTGGATTTCATGTTTGAGCTCTTTTAACTCTTCTTCAACCTTTTCGATAACCTCAATGCTTTCTTTCCAGTCGAAACCTTTTTTAGCAGCTGTTTTTTGTATTTTTTTTGCTTTTAAGATTGGAGGGAGTGATGCAGGTATGTCAGCAAAGGTTTTGTGTATATCTTTTTTATTTTTTTCTTGTGCTTTTATTTCATCCCATGCTTGGGTTTGCTCTTTAGCTGAAAGTGGTTTTGAGGCTCCATCAAAGACATGAGGATGTCTTCTAATCAATTTTTTATTTAATGAATCAACTACCTCATCAAAGTCAAATAACTCTGACTCATTGGCTATCTCTGCCTGAAATATAACTTGAAGTAAAACATCTCCAAGCTCCTCTTTAAGATTTTCATAATCTTTGTTAGCGATAGCATCTGAGACCTCATACGCTTCTTCTATAACGCAAGGGGAAAGAGATTCAAGGGTTTGTTCGATATCCCATGGGCATCCATTATCCTTGTCTCGAAGCATGCGCATTGTCTCGAGCAAGGTTGTTATTGAGGACATTAGAAACCGCTTATATTTGCATACCTAGCTTGATGAAACTCTGAGGTTCCAAAGATCTGTTCAGCTACTCGTGCTCTTTTCAGATAAAAACCAATATCATATTCATCAGTTACACCTATCCCGCCGTGCATTTGGATTGCTTCATTGCTGACCAGGTGAAGCGTTTCACCGGCTTGGAACTTCGCTAGACTTGAAAGTCTTTCTAACTCATTTGAATTTTCGTCTGCAGCATGCATGGCAGCAATAACTGCTGATTTTGTTAATTCAATCTCACAGAACATTTTTGCAGCCCTGTGCTGAAGTGCTTGGAAAGAACCAATTTGAACGCCAAATTGCTTTCTTTCTTTGAGGTAATTAACAGTGACTTCAAAAGCTTCTTCAGTGTTTCCTAACATCTCTGCTGAAATAGCTATTCGACCTAAGTCTAAAATTTTTTCAATTGTTTCTCCTGCTATGTCTTTTTCTCCAAGCAATGCATTTTGCTCTAACTTGAGGTCAGACATCTCTATGTTTGCATAATTGCGAGAATCAGCTGTTGAGATCTTAGACACATCTAACCCAGCACTCTCTTTGCTTGCAGCAAAAACTGAAATTCCATTAGATTCACCGGATTTACCAGAAGTTCTAGCAACTATTAAAATGGTATCAGCGCTGGAGCCATCAACAACAAACACTTTTTTTCCATTCAGGACCCAGTGATCTCCATCAAGAATAGCGGTAGTTTCTATTGCAAAAGGATTATGATGATTTCCTTCGTCTATTGCTAAGGCTGTTGTTAATTCACCAGCCACTATTTTTGGCAAATAATTCTCTTTTTGATCATCTGAGCCCAGCATATTGATAGCTGAAACTCCAAGAACGGATGTTGATAATATGGGAGAGGGAGTAAGGGTTTTACCTAATTCCTGCATGATTACACTGATACCAGCCATCCCAAATTCAGAGCCACCAAATTTTTCAGGAACAAGAATTCCAGACCAGCCTAGCTCAACCATTTCTTGCCAAACACCATCATCCCAGCATTGGCTGTTATCGCTATCTCGTAACTCTCTAAAATGAGTCACGGGAGTTTTATCTCTGGCAAAACTTTGAGCAGTATCTTTTAAAAACTGTTGTTCTTCTGTAAGTATTAATTTCATATGTTCCTTAGTTAGGGAGATCTAGAACTCTTCTAGAAATAACATTGAGCTGAACTTCAGAGGTTCCCCCCTCAATTGAATTAGCTTTAGTTCTAAGCCAAGCTTTAGTAATAGCTTGCTCATCATCTGAAAAGCCTTCATCTGTCCAGCCTAAGCCTTTATTTCCCATTGCAGCAATCATAAGCTCATATCGATCTTTGTTATGCTCGGTGCCATAGTATTTGAACATTGATGATGCAGCTGAGGCCTTAGCACCTTCGTCTCCTGAGCGCTGAAGAGTCAATCCAAATGCATGCTCTTTCATTTTGTGTAATGTAATATTTTCTCTTTGTGCTGGATTAGCTATTTGGCCGTTAGCTTCGCCTAAATATTTCTTAGCTATGTTTACTACATCTGCTCCAGATCCAGTCCCGCCTCCAGCAAGACCAAAATTGGAAATAAAGTTTCTTTCATGTTGCAAGAG
>CAYVYQ010000079.1:1648-2976 GCA_964455855.1 uncultured Gammaproteobacteria bacterium | reverse complement strand
TTTATTAAAGCTAGTCTAACCCAAGGAGTGTAAATGAGTGATTCAAATATTGGTGGTGAGGCCTCTATCTTAGAGGAAAGACGAAGAAAGCTTGAAGAGCTTAGAAAAGCTAATATCGCTTATGTAAATAATTTTATCCCTTCTGAAAAAGCTAAAGATTTACACGATTCTTATGGTCACCATAGTAAAGAGGAGCTTGAAGAAAAAAAGATCATAAATCTATCCATAGCCGGGAGAATAGTTTTAAAAAGAGTGATGGGTAATGCCAGCTTCGTAACTATTAGAGATGGCTCAGGAGATATTCAGGCTTATATCAGCAAAAATAATGTAGACCCCGATTTATACAAGCACTTTAAATCATGGGATCTTGGAGACATTATTGGCATCACTGGTAATTTATTTAAGACTAAAACAGAAGAGCTGACGATTGAAGCTCATGCCATCATCTTAATAACAAAATCACTTAGGCCTATGCCAGAAAAACATAAGGGCTTGGCTGATATCGAAATTAAATATCGCCAAAGGTACTTGGATTTAATGAGTAACCCTGAATCCCAAGAGGTCTTCAAAAAACGTTCTCAAATTGTTTCATCTATTAGATCCTCAATGCTTGAAGATGGTTTTCTCGAAGTAGAAACGCCCATGATGCATTCAATACCTGGAGGAGCTGTTGCAAAACCTTTTATTACTCAGCACAACGCACTAGACAGAGAACTTTTCTTAAGAATTGCACCTGAGCTTCATCTAAAAAGGCTATTGGTTGGAGGTTTTGAAAAGGTTTTTGAGATTAATAGAAGTTTTAGAAATGAGGGACTGTCTACTAGACATAATCCAGAGTTTACGATGTTGGAGTTTTACGCAGCTTTTGCTACTTTTGAAGGAACAATAGATTTCACCAAGAATATTATTCAGTCAGCATCAGCGGTAATTGGTAATAATGATGAAATTGAATGGGATGGTGACAAAATAGATCTTTCTAATTTCTCCATCAAAACTCTTAATAATTTAGTGCTAGAGCATAACCCTGAGCTTAACAATGACGATTTAACAAATTTAGACAAGCTTAGAAGTTATTCTAAATCACTCAAAGTGCCATTCAAGGAATCTTGGGGAGCTGGAAAAGTATTATTAGAGATTTTTGAAAAATCAGTTGAGACTAACCTCATTCAACCAACCTTTGTCACAGAGTATCCTGTAGAGGTTTCACCTCTGTCTAGGAGAAATAATGATAATCCTTCTATTGCTGACAGATTTGAATTATTCATTGGTGGCAAAGAAATTGCCAATGGTTTCTGCGAATTAAACGATCCTGATGATCAAGCTGAACG
>CAYVYQ010000079.1:0-1548 GCA_964455855.1 uncultured Gammaproteobacteria bacterium | reverse complement strand
CATATGAATATTCATATCGAGCTGGATTTACAGAAGAAACGTTAAAGTTTTTAGTGCTATATTTTTATATTAGGCCAAAAAGTGCATTCAATGAGCCTATGGATGCAATTGTCTACGGCGTTATAGTTTCATTGGGTTTTGCAACTTTTGAAAATATTTCATATGTGTATTCAGGAAATTTTGAAGTAGATTCTTTTTCTCTTGCAATTGTCAGAGCGGTGAGCGCAATTCCAATGCATGCAACTTGCGGCATTATTATGGGTTATTTTTTTGGTTTGTATGCTTTCACTCAATCCAGACAATTTTTAATTAAAAGCTTAGTCTTTCCCATTGGAATTCATGCAACCTATAACTTTTTAACTGGGTATGATTTCTTTTTTCTGTATTTCTTGGCTGCTGTGATGGTCTATGCAAGAGGTCTTCATACGGAGTTTGCTGAACTTCAATCTAACAAAGCTACAGAGGACGAAAGTAAGGTAATTTAAGGAAATTACCATCTAAATTTTTCAAAGTTTTCTGGATTAGCCCATCCTTCAGGATTATTCCAACCTCGTTTGTTGTTGTAAGTTTTTAGGTTGTATGAGTAGATTCTGGCTTGAGTGATCTCAATGTCCTGAGTAAAGCCTAATTCCAAGAATTTTTGATGATCATTGTCATCTTTATTCTTTTTAATAATTAATACTTTTTGTGCAAGCGTATTCTTTATCAAGCCAACTTGAGTTTTTGAGATAGGCATATCATCGAAGATGATACACAAATCATTGGGCTCAGCGATATTAGAGTCTAGATGATCAAGACTCATGATTGATAATTTTTTAAGAGAGTTTTCACAGAGCTCAGCAAAAGCACTTAAATCTTTCTTGGTGATTGCCAGAACTGATGAAGCTGCTTCATTGTGGATGACTCCAACCAAGAAATCATTTAATCCACTTTTAGACATTTATTTTAATAAATCCTCAACCGCAGTTCTTTCTTCAATCAACTCATCTGTTGAAATTTTTATTTTTTCTTTTGCGAAATCAGATAATACAATATCTCTTACAATTTCAATTTTGCCTTCTGGGGTGGTCATCAAAGGCATGCCACAAATAATACCTTCTGGAAGATCATAACTGCCATCACTTAATACCGCGGCACTGAAGCAATCTCCAGACTCTGTAGGGTTCTCACAGGCAACAACTGTGTCCAGAGCTGCTTTTGCTGCTGAGGTTGCAGAGGATGCTCCACGCGAATCAATCACAGCTTTACCACGTTGCTGCACAACCGGTAGAAATTCATTTTTAACCCACTCCATATCATGAATTAGATCTTTTCCTTGGACACCATTTAAAACTACATTTTCAAAATCTGGGTACATGGTTGGGCTATGATTTCCCCAAATAATCATTTTGCTTATTTCTCCAATTCCAGTATTAAGTTTTTTAGATAAGACTGATCTTGCTCTGCTTGAATCCAGCATTGTCATGGCCATCCATAGTTGAGAATCATTGTTAGCAGCATGCCTGCCAATTAGGGCATTCGTGTTAGCTGGATTGCCTACCACTAAGA
>CAYVYQ010000078.1:0-3376 GCA_964455855.1 uncultured Gammaproteobacteria bacterium | reverse complement strand
TTACTCCAAAAGTATTAATAATTTTAATTAAAAAGTTTGAGAACTTTATTCTAAATTATCTAGGGCTTCTTGTGGGAAAAAGGACGCGATCTTTTAGGAAAAGTTGCTTTGCAAATCTTACAAGTAATCCCATGACACTGTTGTGCCTGACAGAATTCTCTTCCCCAAAATATGATTTGCAGGTGAAGTTTATTCCAGGAATTTTTTGGAAAAATTTTTTTCAAATCTTTTTCAGTTTGTCCAACATTTTTTCCTTTGGTCAGACCCCACCTCTGAGCCAGTCTGTGGATATGAGTGTCCACAGGAAATGCTGGATGTCCAAATCCCTGGCTAAAAACTACTGAGGCTGTTTTGTGACCAACTCCTGGAAGATTTTCTAGCGCCTTCATATCCTCAGGGACTTCCCCGTTATGTGAATCACATAAAATATTAGAGAGAGTATGTATAGCTTTCGATTTTTGGGGTCCCAAACCGCATGGTTTTATAATTTTATATATTTCATCTGGACTCTTAGTGCGCATGAGCGTTGGATTATCTGCCATCTGAAAAAGTTTCGGAGTTACTTTGTTCACTCTCTCATCAGTGCATTGCGCCGACAATAAGACAGCAACCAATAGTGTGAAATTATCTTGATGATCTAACGGCACAGGAGTTTCAGGATAATATTCTTCTAAAATTTCTTGCACAATAGAAGCTCGTTCTGCTTTTCTCATCTTTTAAATAGTGATTTCAGTTTTTCTTCTATACTTATAATTAAAATTCTTGAACATTAGCTATGTTAATAGTCATTGATTTGGTTTGTTAAGACCTTTAACATCTTTACATATAGCTTTACTTTTACAAGCCACCAAGACTTAATTTACTACAAATCTAATGCAAGACTACAACACAGAACATCCTTTTGATCTTACTCTATCTGAAGAGCAGCAAATGACATGGGATATGCTAAGAAAATTTGCTGAGACTGAACTTCGACCTCAAGCAAGAAATACTGAGGGTAATGGAAGACCTAGCGATGAGCTGCTTGAGAAAATTAAATCTTTAGATCTTATTTCTCTTATTATTCCTGAGGCATATGGTGGCATGGGATTAAAACAAGACTCAGTATCAAATGCTTTGACCCTTGAGGCGCTTGCCTACGGCGATCTATCCCTAGCAATGTCTGTGTCTGTTCCTTTGCTGACTGCTCAGATTATTGCAGAGCATGGAAGTGAAGAGCAGCAAGCTGAACTCTTACCTGAGCTTGCCAATGGATCAATTTTTCATGTTGGACTGGGCATCAATAATTCTTTGCTTGCAACGGATCCATATCAATCTAGCGTTCTTGCAAATGAGAGCGGTGAAGAAATCATTCTTAATGGATCTAAAACTGGGATAGCATTTGCGGATGAAGCCAAAACTTTTTTGATTTCTGCATCCAATGAATCGGGCGAATGCAATTTATATTTTGTTAACAAAGATCAAGACGGAGTCGAGCTTGAAGAAAAAGAGTTTATGGGTATAAAGGGCGCACCCCTATCCCAAATTAATTTATCTAATTGCAAAATTAATGCTTCTCAAAAACTTGGTGGGCATAATTACTCCTTAAACTACAAATCGCTAATAGATTCTTCTCGAATTGGTATGTCAGCTTTAGCGCTTGGAGTCTGCCAAGCTGTTCTGGACTACGTTGTTCCCTACACCAATGAGAGGGTGGCCTTCGATGAGCCTATCTCAAACCGTCAGTCAGTAGCATTTATGATTGCTGATATGGCAATTGAAACTGAGGCCTTGAGACTAATGGTCTATAAATCTGCAGCTTTAAAGGATCTTGATGAAGATTTTCATAAACAGGCTTCACTGACATATCGATTTGCTACTCATCATGGAATGAAAATCGGGACAGATGGTGTCCAATTGCTAGGAGGTCATGGTTTTACTCATGAGCATCCAGTCGAGCTTTGGTACAGAAATTTACGAGCCATCGGTATATTTGAAGGGGGCGCAGGAGTTTAAAAATGATACATCCACTATTACCTAATCAATTGCAAAAAACCCAAGAAACCATGAGGATGGCAGCAGAATTTATTTTGCGTCCTATTTCTAGGAAGTATGACAAGGCAGAACATGAACCACCTTTGGAAATGGAACAACTCAATCAAGCAGCTGCGGCACAAAAAAAAGAATCTGGAGTGGGTGATGATTCTGTAAAGTCCATGGATTTGGGCGGAAGAAGTCTTTGGGCAGTTATTTCTTTAGAGCAGATGTGCTGGGGTGATGTCGGACTATTTTTAGCTAGACCAGGAACCGGCTTAGGAAATGCTGCCATCATGGCAGTGGGTGATCAAGATCAAAAAGCGTTGTGGGGAAAAAGATGGGCTGCAATGGCAATAACAGAACCTGCCGCCGGTTCAGATTCAAAAAATATTTCGACCACAGCTGTCTTAGATGGGGATGAGTGGGTCTTAAATGGAGAAAAGATCTATGTTACCGATGGGGATCGATGTGATTGTGTTGTTGTTTGGGCAACTTTAAACAAAGATATGGGTAAAACAGCAATCAGGTCATTTATTGTTGAAAAAGGCACACCAGGATTTACGGTTCCGAGGCTTGAAAAAAAATTAGGCATCAGAGCCTCCGATACTGCAACTTTGATTTTTGATAATTGCAGAATTCCTCGTGAAAATTTGCTGGGCGGCAAGGAAGAGATTGAAACTGATATTAATGCAGCTAAAAAATCATTTGGTGGAGCCATGCAGACGTTTGATAATACGCGTCCTATGGTTGCTGGCATGGCAATTGGTTTAGGCCAAGCAGCATTAGATATGACAAGAGCATTATTGGCCGAAGAGGGCTATGAAGATAATTTTGGTGGCTCTATACATCAACAAACTGCCATTCAAAATGAATTAGAAATGCTTGAGGCTGAATTGGAGGCTGCAAGGTTACTAGTTTATAAGTCAGCTTGGATGATGGATAACAAAATGCCGAACTCAAAAGAAGCATCTATGGGTAAGGCAAAAGCGGGCAGAATAGGTAATAGAATTTCTCTAAAATGCGTTGAAATATGCTCTATGCAGGGTTTTTCAGAAGATCATTTACTTGAAAAATTTTCACGCGATTCCAAGATTCTAGATATTTTTGAGGGCACTCAGCAAATCCAGCAACTTATCGTAGCAAGGCAAGTCTTGGGTAAAACCTCTTCAGAGCTTAAATAAGTGGCATTTATCTTACTTATAAGTAAAAAATATAATCTAAATACCACTTAGATAAGGATTGCAATGGCTTTGCCATTAGGTATATCATTCATTTACTAGTTCAATCAATCAACTTTAAGGGGGAAGATTATGAACAGATATTTCTATGCTTTTTTATTAGCATTTACATTTAGTGCAAT
>CAYVYQ010000077.1:0-3537 GCA_964455855.1 uncultured Gammaproteobacteria bacterium | reverse complement strand
ATAAACTCTAGCTGATGAAGTTTTCCTTCTTCCGGTTGCATAATGGATTGCTGCACTCATAGTTTTGGTTCCCAAATTTGAGGTTCTTGTGATTCATGAGGATGATTTTCACCCTTGTATACTTTGAGTTTTTTAAACATTTGCTTTCCAAGTTTGTTTTTTGGAAGCATGCCTTTAACAGCCTCCTCTATAATATATTCAGGCTTATCTTCAATAATATCTTTAAAAACTTTGGTCTTTAGCCCACCAGGATAAAGTGAATGAGTGTAATATTTTTTGTCGTCAAACTTTTTTCCTGTGACTTGAACTTTTTCAGCATTAATCACTACAACATAGTCTCCACCATCAGTATGTGGCGTAAAGGTAGGTTTGTCTTTGCCTCTGATTCGATCGGCTATTTTTGTGGCCAAACGACCTAGAATTTTATCGGAAGCATCAACAACATACCAATCATGTTGAGCGTCTTCTTTTCTGAGTGAAAGAGTTTTCATTACTTTTTATGTTTAAAGAAAAAAATTAGATGCGAATGTTAATGTTTAAGCACTATTTAATCAATATTTTAATTCATTTAGTTTGGTTTTTCTCTAAATTTTGAAGATATTTTGTAGTTGTTATCTGATGAAGCCTGCTTTCAGTCCGAACCCATAAATGAAGCAGCTGATCTCCAGAATATAAGTTATTTATTAAATTTGGATCATAAAACAGTTTTAATTTCTGTTTTTCTTGATATGCAATATCAACAAAACTAATAAATCTTCTCAATTTATCAATTTGATCATCAGTGCATGAATGAAAGTTGTTGATAAAAACCCATTCAAATTTTTCTATAATCTCAATAAAATCTTTGCTTGCACATGGCGATGAAAAAAAATCATCAAAAGAAAGCCATAAAATTTTCTCCGAACAACCTAAACAATTAAATATTCTGTTGCTGACCGAAAATTTTGTTGTATTGGTAATTTCTGAATTAAATGTTCTTTGCAAGAAATCTCTAACACTTATATCGCTATTTTTATCATTGGCAGAGCTATCAAAATGCGCAATTTCTCGTAACCTATAATCTTCAGTGCCTAAAAGATGATGAATAAAAAAATTATTATTTATAAAATTAATAGTTTTTAAAAATTTTACTCTCTGAAGGCCATTTTTATAAAGATCATCTGGATGAGAATTAGATGTGATCATTAATCTAGTTCCCTTGACAGTTAATGATTCTATTAAAGTCCCAATGATCATTGCATCTGCAATGTCCTCAATTTGGAATTCATCTAAAAAAATCATTTTATAATCTTTAGAAAGACTCTTAACAACCATCAATAGTGGGTCGCTATTTCCTGAAAAATCAGATAATTTTTTATGCACAAGTTGCATAAATTCTACAAAATGAAATGTGCCTGAATTAGAAAAGTAATGATCATTAATGGCTTGAAGTAACATTGTTTTACCTCTTCCAACAGGACCATAAAGATACAAATTACCAATTAAATTATTTTTAGAAAAAAATAATTTTGGCTTCAGTTTTGAGTCAATAGAAATAAATTCTTCCAAGAATGAAGCCTGGGCATTATCAAGAACTATGCCTTGAGTTGAAAAATACTCTAGTACAACTTTTATATCCTTCATATTATTGATTTAATGGACATATGAGACTTTTTGATAACAAGCTTTCGAGAATAAATTTTTTAATCTTGATTGGTATTCTGACATATCTTTATGCAAATATGTCGAATGAGGATGCTTATGTAGAAGCAATTTTAAAGGCATCTCCTTCTGTTATTAATATAAGCTCTAAAAAAAATAATGGGACTAGACTATTTAATGGCGGAGGTAAAAATGCAGTCGTCGGTTCTGGAATCATTATTTCTAATGATGGGTACATTATTACTAACCTGCATGTAATTGAAGGCACAAGAATCGTTGAAGTAGAAATGGATAGTGGTCAGGTTTATCCAGCATCTTTGATTGGCTTTGATCAAAGATCTGATCTTGCGGTGATTAAAATTAATCCTGAGGTTAATTTAACGCCTATTGAGGTATCAAATAGCGCATCAGTACAAGTGGGTGATCAGGTAATTGCAATTGGAAATGCATTTGGGCTTGGTAAAACTTTTACCAGTGGAATTATTAGTGCTACTGGAAGAGATTATGGAAATCCATATCTTGAACTGATTCAGACTGATGCTGCAATTAATCCCGGCAATTCTGGAGGTGCTTTAATTAATCACAAAGGTAATCTTATTGGAATGAATACAAAAATTTTTTCAAAAACTGGTTCTTACGCTGGGATTGGTTTTGCTCTTCCGGCTAATAAAATGATAGAAGTTGCCTCAGAGATTATTCAATATGGCTCAGTCAAGAAATCATGGGTTGGAGATTTTAGAGTTAAAGTTAAAAGATTCCTGTTAAATAACAAGCCAACTTATGGCCTAGAAATTCTAGAACTTAATAATTATGGACCTCTTTTTAACGATGGAAATATAAAACCAGGCGCAATTATATTATCAGTAAACGATAAGCCCCCTTCATGGGAAAATTTAACTTATGCCCTCAATAATTCCTTTCCTGGAGATGAGATTAGCTTTCAAATTTTACAAGATTCCAATATGCAGAATTTCACAGTCGTAACAGAAGGTATTCCTGATCAATAAACCTCAATATAGGGGCATGAGATAACTATAACAACTCTGGGAAATTAATCGTCTTTCCAAAAGGGCTCTCGTTTTTCTAAAAAGGAGGCAATGCCCTCCTTTGCATCATCTGCAAGTGTGTTTTCAGTCATTACCTGTGAAGTATAATCATACGCATCAGATAGAGTCATTTCATATTGTCTATAAAAAGCTTTCTTACCAACTCTTATGGTTGAAAGAGACTTAGTCGAAATTTGATTGGCAAGTGACATAACAGAAGCATATAGATTTTCTTCTGGAACATAATCATTAATTAGAGATATTCTTTTTGCTTCAGCAACATCAATCATGTCTCCTGTAAGAAGCATTTTCATAGCGTCTTTTCTGCTAACATTTCTGGACAGGGCAACCATTGGAGTAGAGCAAAATAAACCTATGTTTACTCCTGGTGTTGCAAATTTTGAGGAATCTGATGCTATTGCCAAGTCACAACTTGCCACTAATTGACAGCCAGCAGCAGTTGCAATTCCATTAACCTCAGCTATAACTGGTTTTGAACAATTTACGATCATTTGCATTAATGAAGAGCATAAATTAAAAAGATCTAAAAAATATGCCTTACCCTCATCTTCATTTTTTCTGGCTTCGGTTATATCCTTTAAGTTATGCCCTGAGCAAAAAACATCACCAACTGCAGAAATAATTATCACTTTAACTGAATCATCTGATGATGCTTTGATCAAATGCTTTTTTAGTTGCTTCATCATATCTTCTGAGAGAGCGTTTTTATTGTTAGGGTCATCTAATACTAAGCGAAGGATACTCGCCTTACTTTGATCAATCTTTAAAATCTCTTTTTTATTTTCATTCATAATTTATTTTATTTTTTCAAGAATTTTTTTTGGGCATT
>CAYVYQ010000076.1:0-3756 GCA_964455855.1 uncultured Gammaproteobacteria bacterium | reverse complement strand
CTCATATTTTAGGAATGTCTATGGGCGGCATGATCTCTCAAGTGTTAGTTGCTCAGCATCCTGAGAGAGTTAAATCTTTTACTATGATTTCCTCTACAGCTTCTACCCCCAATCCCTTTAATGGTCCAAAATTCAAGGTCACCCAACAGCTATTAAAGAGGTCTGCAGCAAAGGATGATATTGAAGGAAGAATTGATCAATCCATTAAATTATTTGAACTTATTGGTACTCCAGGAAAGGATTATGATACCCCTCAATTTAGGAAAAACATGCGTGCTTATATCAAAAGAGGGGGTGATGATGGGGGCTTTCTTAGGCAAATGGCCGCAATCATAGGATCAAAGAATAGAAAAAAACTTCTCAAATCTATTAATACTCAAACCTTAATTATTCATGGTGACATTGATCCTCTTATTAAAGTTAAAAATGCCTACTCAGCTCATAAATTAATTCAATCCAGTCAGCTTGAAATTGTTAATGATATGGGCCATTTATTAGATGAGGAGTCATATGCTAAGTTTCAAAATCGATTCATTGAATTTCTTCATAAATAATTAATTCTTTAGATTTAATATCACTTAATTGGCTTTACAATACGACTCATGGCCATACAAGTTCAAGAGAAATTTTTTTACGCTTCTGGCGCCGTTGCAAATGGTGTTAAGGGTGACGCATTTACTTTTTTTCTTCTGTTTTTTTACTCCAATGTAATTGGCTTAACCCCAGGTCTTGCAAGTCTCGCAATTTTTATTGCTTTGATGGTTGATGCCTTTACCGATCCTATTATGGGGATGATTTCTGACAGAACTAATCACCGTTTAGGTAGAAGGCATCCATATTTTCTGTTGGGAATTATTCCCATGTGTTTGTCTTACTTTATGCTGTTTTCGATTCAATCATCATGGGGTTTATCTCAACAGCAATTATTTGTATGGATGTTAACTTTTATCATTCTGACAAGACTGGGAATGACAATCTTTGAGGTTCCACATAGATCTTTGGGAAGTGAAATGTCTCGCTCTTACACAGAAAGAACGTCAATTTTTGCTGCTCGTGAGATGTTTGGTTGGCTAGGCGGATTATTTAATGCTTTTTTAGCCTTCACAGTTTTCTTTAAAGATACTCCTGAATATATCCCTGGAACTCAAAATCCTGAGCCATGGATTTACTACGGTATGACTGGAGCTGCGCTAATGTGTATCTCCGTGCTTGTAACCTATTTTGGAACACTCAAATACCGAAGTAATACAAAGATTAAAACCCAAGCTTTTACTTTAAGGTTGATTTTTTCTCAACTCTTGATAGCTCTAAAAAATAAATCTTTTCTTATTTTCTTCTTTGGATATCTATTTATAGCAGTTAGTTGGGGAATGGGTAGTTCGTTGCAAATTTATATGAACACATACTTTTGGGAGTTCAAATCTATAATGCTTGCTTCATTTCTTGGAATCTATGTACTTTCTACCTTTACAGCATTTATAGTTGTGCCGCGTTTAGTGCAATTTCTTGAAAAGAGATCAATCTTATTGTTCGCAATATCATTGGCAGCACTTGTGCCTCCAATACCTATTTTTTTATATATAAACGAAATACTTCCATCCTCAGGTTCATGGAATCTCTTCTTTGCGCTAGCACCATTTGTATATTTTGCTAATACTTGTTTATCTTCAAGCGCTATCATAAGAGAATCCATGCTTGGCGATATTTCTGATGAAGTTGAGCTAGAAAGCAATCTAGGTCAGCAAGGCCTTATGTTTGCATCGAGTTCATTAATAGGAAAACTAAATACTGGATTAGGGATTTTGGTGGCTGGTTTAGCGCTAGAATTTATTGGCTTTCCGCAAGGATCTGAGGTAACACCAAATGCTGATCAAATATTTAATTTAGCAATGATTCAGGGTCCTTTTGTTGCTTTATTGATGATCATCCCATTCGGAATATTTTCTTTTTACAGCATAGATAGACAAAAACATCAGAAAATTCTATCTCAGCTTGAAGCTAGGTAATTTATCCTCAAAGTTTGTATACTTATATTCTATGAATCGCAATATTAAAATTACGCCTAAACGAATCAAGAAAAAAGATTTAATACTTGAATCTGCTGTGTTCATATTTTCACAGCATGGCTACCATAATACTAAGCTTGAACAAATCACAGAATCGTTAAATTTAACCGATAAGTCTATTTACTATTACTTTAGTAGCAAAGGTGATTTATTTATTGAAGTTATTCTTTCCATTCAGTCAAAGCTTAATAAATTAATTGAATCAATTAACGAGATGGATACTACACATCTAGACAAGATTAAAACTTACACAAATAAAGCCATGACCATTAATGGGCTAACACTCCTCATGCAGATTCCTAAATCACTTTCTGATTTTGCTAAATATAATTTAGTTAAATCCAATGAATCTCAACAATATAAAAATTGGACAAGCTGGTTTAAAAAAGGCCAGATTGATGGCTCTATGATTCATGGAAATCCAGATGAGCATCGTAATTTTCTTTTTGGATCTTTATTTTATTTGCATCGGTGGTATGCAATCACAGACAATGAATCATATGCTCATATCCAACCATTTATTGAACAAATGATTGACAGAATGTATTCAACACAGTTTCAAAGATTGCAGTGAAAGCTCCCCACATAATTACATTAATACTTTGGGCCTTTGGCTTGGTTAATTTATTTGAACCTTTTAATGGTTGGGTTTTTTATGTAGCATCTGCAATTTTTTACTTGTTATTAATTGCTCATTTGGTTGAATGTGTAATTTTTAGAAATAAAATCCTTAAGTCACCAGACTCACCTTTGGTTGCATTTTCAATGACTCTTATATTTGGAGTTATATATCTCGGCTCAATTAAAGAGTCTTAATACTTGGAAGTCTTACAAGAGGGAACAAAAATCCCTAGAGGATCAATGGGTGTGTGGACGCTTGCTTGGCCTTCAATCATCACAAATTTATTTTATGCGACAAGCTCGATTGTTGCGATAAAGATTGTCGGTAACCTTGGTCCTGATGCAATTGCTGCAGCTGTAACAGGTCAAAGGGTTACATTTATTTTACAAGCCGTTTTGACTGGAGTTTTAGCTGGCTCAACAGCACTCATTGCCAGAAACTGGGGAGCAAATGATAGGTTAGAGGCAGGAGTATTTTTTACAAGAACAGTCCAATTAGTGCTTTTTCTCTCTTTAATATCTTCTATGCTAGTGTGGCAATTTGCAGAACCTTTAGTATTGTTTTTTGGTTTGAAAGATGAGGCTCTTTCATTATCTATTCAGTATCTTAAAGCTATATCTCCTTTCTATATTGCCTTTGGGTGTGGCATGGCCTTAATTACAGCATTAAGGGCAGTGGGTGATGTGAAGACCCCATTAATTATTGGTTTGATCATGAACTTATTCGCCATATTTTTCATGTTAGTTTTTGTAAATGGTTGGTTAGGTTTTCCAAAATATGGCGTTGTGGGGGCCGCTTTTGGTAATGGTGTTTCTTTTGTAATAGGTGCATCGTTATTAATTGTTTCTTGGCTTTCAAATCAACTGCCTGTTCGATATTTCTCTATATTCAGCTTGGATATAGACAGAGTGAAACAAATATTTCAGGTTGGATTGCCTGCTGCACTTGAGCAGATAATTTTTCAGATAGGCATAACTGCATTTCTTATTTTGGTTGCCTATTATGGTACCGAGGCTTATGCAGCCTATGGAATTGGTGTACAAATACTATCCTTTTCATTTGTTATTG
>CAYVYQ010000075.1:1188-3844 GCA_964455855.1 uncultured Gammaproteobacteria bacterium | reverse complement strand
GGCTGTCGAATTTTGTCTACTAAATGATAAATGTCCGTAGGTGGTTTGGCAAAGAAAAAGGAAACACAAAGAGCAACAACAAAATTTATTAACATACCAACGAAACCAAACCCTTCAGGTGATATTCCTAAAAACCAATTATCAGCTGAATTCAAATGAATATTAATAAACTTAAAATAAATAATATATGCAGAGGTGACAACTAAGCCAGCAAGCATTCCCGCTATTGCACCCTCTTTATTCAATCTTTTATAAAATATACCCATTAACAAAGCAGGAAATATTGTTGCTGCAGCCAAACCAAATGCAAAAGCTACGACTTGGGCTACAAACCCAGGTGGATATATGCCAAAAAGTCCTGCTATAAAAATTGCAACAGCTGCCGAACATCGTGCATAGAAGAGTTCTTGTTTTTCAGTTATTTGAGGCATGAAAGTTTTTTTCAAAAGATCATGTGAAATTGATGCAGATATCACTAACAAAAGACCAGCAGCAGTCGATAGTGCTGCAGCTAAAGCACCTGCTGCTACCAATGCAACGACCCAGCCTGGTAATTTAGCTATTTCAGGATTGGCAAGGACCATTATATCTCTATCAATATAAATCTCATTGGTGCTTGTTAAATCTGGATTGTTATTTACCAATCTTTCTCCAGAGACCCCTCTTCCATCACCAAAATTAGGCTTTACGCCCTCTAAAGCATTACCAGATGAGTATTGGATTAGCTGATCATTATTTTTATCTTTCCATGCAATTAATCCAATATTTTCCCAATTTTTAAACCAGCTTGGGGCTTCTTTGTATTGCACCTCCTGAACAGAATCAATGAAGTTCATTCGAGCAAACGCAGAAACTGCTGGAGCAGTTGAGTATAAAATAGCAATAAAGATCAAAGCATATCCAGCTGATTTTCTCGCATCACTTACTTTTGGAACAGTAAAAAATCTAACTATCACATGCGGTAAACCAGCTGTTCCAAACATCAATGCAGCGGTAATGCAAAAAATATCAATGTTTGATTTAGCATTTTCCGTATATGCAATAAATCCAAGTTCAGTTGTGACTTTGTCTAATTTATCTAATAGGTAAACATCACTATTAACAAGAGTATCTCCAAAACCTAATTGAGGAATGGGATTGCCAGTCATTAGAATAGAGATGAATATTGCGGGAACTAAATAAGCAAAAATCAATACGCAATATTGTGCTACTTGCGTGTATGTGATGCCTTTCATGCCTCCTAAGACTGCATAAAAGAATACTATGCACATACCTATAATCACACCTAGATTAATATCAACCTCAAGAAATCTTGAGAATACAATACCAACACCTCTCATTTGACCAGCTACGTAGGTAAATGAGACAAATATTAGGCAAATTACTGCAACCAACCTTGCTGCATTTGAGTAATACCTTGTACCAATAAAATCAGGAACAGTGTATTGACCAAATTTCCTTAAATAAGGAGCTAACAACAGAGCTAAGAGCACATATCCACCAGTCCAACCCATCAAATAGACTGATCCATCTTTACCTAGAAAAGCAATTAGACCAGCCATTGAAATAAAAGAAGCAGCAGACATCCAATCAGCAGCAGTTGCCATACCATTTGCAATTGGATGTACACCCTTTCCAGCTATATAAAATTCATTTGTTGAAGATGCACGAGACCAAATAGCAATACCAATATATAAGGCAAAAGATGCACCAACAAATATATAAGTGAGTAACTGAGTATCCATAGTAATTAGGATTCTTTTTCCGTATTATCTTTGTGTTTTTTATCCAATTTGTTCATCAGATATATATAAACAAAGATCAATAAAACAAAAAAATAAATACTCCCCTGTTGAGCAAACCAAAAACCAAGTTTAAATCCACCAATTTGAAATTGGTCAAGAAAATCCGACCATATAATTCCAAAACCAAATGAAACAAGAAACCAAATAATCAATAATATTGAAACAATTTTAAGATTAGAGCGCCAATAATTGTTATGCATGAATTTATTGTTACATGAATAACATTTATTGAGAATGAAAATTAATCTTAGTGTATTATTTACACATACCTTAATAAAGAGGTACTAATTTTGGAGAAAATTATGGAATTAGACATGTGGAATATATTTCAAACTGCAAGAGGTGCGAATGCAACAATGATTCTTTCTGTAACCATTGGTATATGGATTGCTGCAAGATTTGCAAGCGTTGCAAGGGAGAATGATGCTCCAGTATTAATGAAGGCAATTATTTCTGTTTTTGCTTTATCTGGCTTTGCATTTGGATGGATGGTTATCACAAGAGCATTGAATAGTTGGGTTGTTCAAGCATCAGCTTTATCTAATTTAGAGGAATCTGGCACTGAATTAAGTCCATTAGCAAGTCAATTCGTTGAAATGTATGGAGGAGAATTTATGACAAATCCAGGTCCGATAGGAATGGCATATTTAATCTCTGGTCTATTAATTGCAATTTTGCCTCTTTGGCTAAAAGATAATAGATAGTACTTATAACTTTCTTAAAAGCCTGCTCTGCAGGCTTTTTTTATGTGTTTATTATTTTAATCAGACTAGATGTATCTAAATCTCCGTCCCCTTGCTTGGAGAGTTTCTTGTATTGCTTTAGAACTTGATTTGATATTTTTAGATTAA
>CAYVYQ010000075.1:0-1088 GCA_964455855.1 uncultured Gammaproteobacteria bacterium | reverse complement strand
TGCTTGGAGAGTTTCTTGTATTGCTTTAGAACTTGATTTGATATTTTTAGATTAAGGTTATTATCTCTAGATTCTTTTAATGCAATTTTCAGATCTTTAATCATTAAATCTACTGCAAAACCAAAATCAAACTGTTCATTTACCATCGTTTCAAATCTGTTATCCATTTGCCAAGATTGAGCTGCACCTTTAGATATAGCTTCAAATACTTTTTTCATATTTAAATTTACAGATTTGCCAAGTGACATTCCCTCAGATAAAGCTTGAATTAAACCAGCTATACATATTTGGTTAACCATTTTTGTTAATTGACCATGACCACTAGGTCCAATATGAACAATTGATTGTGAATAAGCATTCATTATTTTTTTTATAGTAGAGACTTTATTTTTTGGTCCGCCAAACATTACAGATAGAACGCCATTTATGGCTCCTGCCTCTCCACCACTAACTGGAGCATCAAAGAAAGAAATATTATTTTTAATCACACACTTATCAGAGGTAATTAACTCTATAAGGTTTAAGGAGGTGGTTGAATGATCAAGCACAAATGAATTTTTATTTAGACATGAAATCAATCTCTTTTTAAGCAAAAGATCGACAATAGCCTCATCATTTTTAAGGCAGGTAATTAAACCGTTAAATTGAATATTATTAGAATCAGTTAGATTGAACTTCAAACCTTTATATTCACTCAACCATTTATCTGAAACAGCTTCAGTTCTGTTATAAACATAAATATCAAAATCTTGATTTTTTGATAAATGGCCTGCCATGGGATAGCCCATGGTACCTAATCCTACAAATAAGTATTTTTTTTTAGATTTTAGCAAGTTGTGATTCAGCCGATGAAACGTCCATGGCTCCTGGCTCTTCTATATCAATAGATTGAACAATCCCATTATCAATTATCATCGCAAATCTTTTACATCTATTGCCAAGACCAAAAGCAGAGCCGTCCATTGTTAAGCCTAGTTCATTGGTTAAATCACAATTACCATCTGCTAACATATCGATGCCATTTGCATTCGATGCTTCAGACCATGATTTCATTACGAACGGATCATTTACTGCTATAAATGTAACGT
>CAYVYQ010000074.1:0-3976 GCA_964455855.1 uncultured Gammaproteobacteria bacterium | reverse complement strand
AGAAGAGGAAGCTCCAGCTGCAGAAGAGACACCAGCAGAAGAGTCTGAAGAAGAATCTTCAGATGATGAGAAGAAATAACTCAGTAGATCTTTCACTGTTTCTCCTAATTGCCAAAATAGGCAAGACAAGAGGCCTTAAAGGAGAGTTTTTTCTTAGATCATACGCTCAGAATCCAGAAACACTCTTTTCCTTTAAAAAATTCTACGCTCTTTCAACATTAGCAATGGAAGAAGTGCATTTTGAATTTATGAGAGTAAGCAATTCAAATATTGTGGCAAAACTTAAATCCATCAATGAAATTGATGAAATCAAAGCATATGGTCAAAGGGATATATTTGTACTTAAATCAGAGTTACCTAAATTGGATGATAATGAAGCCTATTGGTTTGAATTAGAGGGAATGCTGGTAACAAATCTTGAGGGCCAGCATCTTGGTCATATTCAAGGGGTAAATAATTTTGGTGCAAGTGACGTGCTTGAGATTAAACCTCTCAATAAAAAAATAAAAAATATCTTAATTCCATTCATTAAAAATAGAGTGATTATATCGATTGATAAATCGAATAATTCTATATTAGTTGATTGGCAGGAAGATTATTAAGCTATATGAATATCAATATCATTACCTTGTTTCCAGAGATTTTTGAAGCATTAAAATATGGGTTGCTTGGTCAAGCTATAGATAGGGAAGATATCAAAATTAATATTTTTAATTTACGAGATCACCAAATTAACAAGCATGGCCATGTAGATGATAAGCCATATGGCGGGGGAGAAGGCATGGTTTTGATGGCAGAACCTTTAGAGAAATCACTTAAGGATATTCCAGTTGATACCTTAGGCAGAGTCATCAACTTATCTCCGCAAGGAAGTCTTCTTAATCATAAAAAAGCTAAAGAGTTATCATCTTTGAATAGCATCACAATTATTGCAGGCAGATACGAAGGAATTGATGAGAGATTTATTTCACAATATGTTGATGAGGAAATTTCAATTGGTGATTTTATTTTAAGTGGAGGAGAATTTGCTGCATTAAATTTAATTGACTCCTTATCAAGATTTATTCCTGGAGTAATTGGCAATAAAAAATCTGTTGAACAGGATTCACTGAGTCAAGGCTTTTTGAAAGGACCGGTATTCACTAGACCAGAAAATTTTAATTCAGAACTAGTGCCAGAGATATTATTGTCAGGAGATCATAAAAAAATACAAGAATGGAAAGAAAACCAGGCTTTGATAAGAACTTTTGAAAGAAGACCTGAATTATTAAAAAGTGTAAAATTAACAAAAAAACAAAAAAAACTCTTGGAAGATTTAGCTTCTAAGCGTATCCTATAGCTCATTTTTTAGGCAAAATCATGGCAGATAAAGATAACGAAAATATAGACGTAACAACAGCTGAGAATGTTGATGCAAAAGAAACAGTTTCAGAGGAATCCCTGACTGATGAATCTCCAATGGAAGCTGAAGAATCTGCTGAAACACCCTCTGAAGAGTTAGCAGCAGAAGATACTCCAGCAGCTACCGAAGAGGCTCCAGCAGAAGAGGTACAAGCATCAGAAGAAGCACAATTAGAAGAAACAGCCGCTACAGACGAATCAGTTGAAGATGACCAGCCTGAAGAGGTAACCGCTCCAGTAACAACTGATGAGAAATCACCTGCACAAATCATTGAATCATTTGAGGCAAGCCAATTAAAGGATGAAATCCCTTCATTCAGACCTGGAGATACTGTTGTTGTATCTGTAAAGGTTAGAGAAGGCGAAAGGACTAGACTTCAAGCTTTTGAAGGAGTGGTAATGAATATCAAAAATGCTGGTTTAAATTCCGCCTTTATAGTTAGAAAAATATCTAGTGGCATAGGTGTTGAAAGAACTTTCCAACTTCATAGTCCAATGATTGACTCAATTACCGTTAAAAGAAAAGGTGACGTTAGACAAGCTAAACTTTATTACCTTCGAGAAAGATCTGGAAGATCTGCAAGAATTAAAGAAAGACTAGATTAATCTCATGCCATCTGACCTAAAAAAGGATCCATTGTTAGATTCTTTTTTATCAAGCCTTCGACTTGAAAAAGGTTTATCTGAAAACACAATAAAAGCTTATTCAAATGATTGCCAAGCATTTGTTAAATGGTTATTTTTAAATAAAAGTTATGAAGCAGTTGATGCAACTGAGGGAGATATAGAGAATTATTTAAAACATTTCCAAAGCATCAGTCTATCTAATACAACCATCAACAGAAAACTCTCATCCTTGAAACATTTCTTTAATCATTTAAGTAAAAAAAAACTTTTAAAATCTAATCCTGTTATAAATATTTCAGGCCTTAAGAACGCTAAAGCTTTGCCAAAATCTTTATCAATCATTGATGTAAAAAGCTTAATTGATGCTCCTGATTGCTCTAATTTCATTGGATTAAGAGATAGGACCATGATCGAGCTTATGTATGCTACAGGGGTAAGAATTAGCGAACTTATTAACCTAAAGTATACAAATATTGATTTAAATAGATCGTTGATAAAGGTAATGGGCAAGGGCGGAAAGGAGAGAATGATTCCTTTTGGAGACGATGCACTTTCGTGGTTAATGGACTACATTGAGTTTAGACGAAAAAATAATCTATCTTTAAATTCAAGAGATTTCTTTATTAGTCAACAGGGTAAGAAGATTACACGACAAGCTTTTTGGCACAGACTGAAGATTTATCTTAAAGCAGCAAATCTACCTATGGATATTTCCCCTCATACCCTTAGACATGCATTCGCCACTCATTTATTAAATAATGGTGCAGATCTTAGATCAGTTCAAATGTTGCTTGGTCATAGTGATCTCTCTACAACTCAGATATATACTCATATTGCCAAACAAAGGCTAAGTGATATGGTGAAACAACACCACCCAAGAGGCTAATTTTTTATGAAAATATTCTTAATTATACTTATTTTAATTTTTGCACCAGATGCAAAACCTGACGATCTTTTAATTTCATCTAAAATCAATGCCGTGCTTCCTGAGGGAATGTCTGTTCAAAGCGTAAAAAAATCTCAGATAGAAAATCTATATATAGTTGATATTGGAGATTTGCAGCCTATTTATGCTTCAAAAAATGGAGAATTCTTTTTTTATGGCGAGTTATATGCGGTGAATGGAAATATGCTGCAAAACACTACTAAAGACGAAATCAATTTAAAACGAAAAAGTATTTTAGATGAAGCGCTGTCTGAGGGTGATTTTATTACCTTTAAATCTGATAATGAAAAACACAGAGTGATAATTTTTACTGATGTAGATTGCGGGTACTGTAGAAAGTTTCATAATGAAATTAATGATTTCAATGATTTAGGTATAACTGTCAATTATGTTGCATTTCCAAGATCGGGATTAGCCTCTGATTCCTATAATAAAATTGTTACAGCTTGGTGCTCAACAGATGCTAAGGATACCCTAACAAAAATGAAGCAAGGCATAGATGTTCAGCTATCTATGTGCCAAGACCATCCTGTTGAAAAACACTTTCTTCTTGGTCAAAAGATTGGCATTACCGGCACTCCAGCTATAATTAAGTCAAATGGAGAGCTGCTTCCGGGATATCTTCCCCCAGAGGAGCTAATTACTAGACTAAATTAAAAATGACTAAATTAAAAATAGGTATTTGTGGCTGGGGAAATGTTGCAACTGGATTGTATGAGCAGTTAGTTGGTGGAGAAGAAATCTATGCTAATTGGGATATATGCTGTATTGGTGCCCGACGTGACAACCCAAAATGCAATCCTGGCTCAACAAAAATTTTAAGAGATATTTTTAAAGTAGCTGAAGAAGATATAGATGTTCTTGTCGAACTAATAGGTGGAGTTGAAACTGCAAAAGAGTTAATAACTTTGGCTCTGAATTCAGGCAAGCACGTTGTAACTGCAAACAAAGCAGTAATTTTTGAGCATGGTGAAGAGCTGATTAATTTAGCAAAAAAAAATA
>CAYVYQ010000073.1:0-4017 GCA_964455855.1 uncultured Gammaproteobacteria bacterium | reverse complement strand
TTCCAATCTCGAACTGAAAAGACAGAGCCTAGCTCTGTTTTTTTTTGCCTATAATTTGTATTAGTTATTAACATTGGTTTATGCAGAATCGTAAAAAAGCATTAATTATTGAAGGCGGGGGCAGTAGAGGAGTTTTTTCCTTTGGCGTAATCGATTCATTTATTAAAGCTTCATACAATCCCTTTGACATTCATTTGGGCGTCTCTAATGGTGCAGTTGTTCAGCTTTGGTATTTATTAGCAGTTTCAGATTACAACCTAGATAAAATGTTGTTTTCTGCATCAAGGGATTATGTCAGATATTCAAACCTCCTTTTTAATAAAAGTATCATGAATTTTGAAAAGCTATATCAAGATGCAAATAAAGTTTTTCCAATTGATTTTGATCGCTTGCAAGATAACCTAGCAGGTAAAAATTTTTATGTTGTGGTTTCTGATGCTGGATCTGGCAAACCTGAATATATTCAGCTGTCTAAAGAGAATTATATTAATGAAATGCTTGCCACTGGTTCATTGCCGGTTTTAATGAAGAATGCAATTCTTTTAGAGGGCAAAAGAAAATATGATGGTGGGATTACTGATCCAATTCCAGTTCAAAAAGCTTATGAGATGGGAGCTAAAGAAATAGTAATCATTCGAACATATGAACAAGCCTTTATCAGAAAAACAAAACTAGAGAATTATATTGCTGCTTTTGCAACAAGATCGTATCCCAATATCTCCAAGGCTTTAAAAGAAAATACTACAACATATAATTCTGCGCTTGAGTTCATCAATAACCCACCAAGTGATTGTAAAATTTTACAAATTTGCCCCCCTCAAAGATTATCAACTAAACGAGCCACGACCAATGTCAATATTATGAAAGCAGACTATCAAATTGGAATGAATTGTGGAGAGGAGTTTCTTGAAAAATATCTCTAACTAGATTTATTTTGTTTATTCAGCCAAGCTGACATTCTGCCTCCAAGTGGGGCATTAAGCTGGTTCTCACAAAATAAAACAATTTCAGATAATTTATTAAGATCTATTTGAGTTGTAAACCCCATTTGATCAAGCATGTTTGCAAGATCCTCTGTTGCGAGATTGCCAGCAGCACCAGGTGCAAAAGGACATCCTCCTAGACCGCCTATACAGCTATCAAATTTTCTTACACCTGCGGATAGAGCAGCGCATACGTTTGCCAAAGCCATAGCTCGAGTGTCATGGAAATGACCAGATAATATTTCATGTCCAAATTCGTTCACACAATCTTTAAATAATAATCCTACACTAGCAGGGTTTGCAGCCCCAATAGTGTCAGCGAGAATAATTTCATCAGCCCCAGAAGCAAGAAGCTGGGTTGCGATATTTAAAACAATCTTGCCATCAACCTTACCTTCATAAGGACATTCCCATGCAACAGATACATAGGCACGGGTTTTTAAGTTTGAATTTTTTGCTTCTTTTAAAATATTACAAGAACTGGAGATAGTCTCATCAAGGCTCATATTGATATTTTTTTGGTTCATTGTTTCTGTAGCAGAAGGTACAACTGTAATAATCTTTGCGCCTGCATCTCTAGCAAGCTCAAAGCCTTTAAGATTTGGAACTAAAACAGAAATTTCACAACCCTCAATATCTATAAGACCTTGCATGATCTCATGCGCTCCCTCCATGGCTGGCACAGCTTTTGGATTAACAAAGCTTGCAACCTCAATTCCAGGTAAATTTGCTTTAATCAAATGATCAATAAGCTTTAAACGATCTCCAGCTGAAAGGATGGTTTTTTGATTCTGGAGTCCATCTCTAGGACCAACCTCATTTATAAAAACAAAATCTGCGCTCATTTTTTTATCTCAATTACTTGCTGGCTGTCTAATTCCATTAATTCCTCGATAGAAAAATCTAACCAATCTTTTAGAATGTCTTTAGTGTGCTCTCCAAGCAGGGGTGGCGCAAGAAATTCCTCTTTATCAACGCTAGAAAGTTTAATCGGATTTCCTGGAATTTTGGCAGAACCACCTTCAGGATGCGGAACATCTACAAGCATATTTCTATGTTGAGCTTGCTCATCATGTATTGCTTGCTCTAGATTATTCACCCTGGCACAGGGAACCGATTCTTTTTCTAGTTCTTCAAGCCAATAGTCAGAATTTTCTTTCAAAAGCTCTTTTTGAATAACGCTTTCTAATTTTTGCTTATCTTTCTGCCTTTCAAAAGCAGTTTCATAAATAGGGTCTTGTAACTCAGGATTTTTAAATATTTTTAAAAGCCTTGGCCAAAACTGATCACCAACAGCCGCTATAACAATAGGATAATCTTTGGTAAGAAATGAGTTATAGGGCATGTGAACAAAATGTGAGTTACCGATTGGTTCAGGAATAATGCCAGACATTGTTTGCATCGTAGCCATATAGTTCAGCATAGAGATTTGACAATCAAGCATAGAAATATCAACATTTTGGCCGATTCCGGTGCTAACTCTATCAATTAGCGCTGCTTGTATCCCCATAACTGCGAACATGCCACCACCTAAATCTCCTATAGGAATACCTGCTCGCATAGGTTCTTGTGCTGATAAACCTGTGATTGACATACCGCCCCCAAGAGCCTGAGCAATTTGATCAAATGCTGGTCGTTGAAAATTTGGACCTGATTCACCAAAACCACTAACTGTGCAAGTAATAATTCTGGGATTTATCTTTTGAAGGGTGTCAAAATCAATCTTTAATTTTTTAGTAACACCAGCCGAAAAATTACTTAGAACTACATCAGCTTTCTCCACTAACCTATAAAATATCTTTAAACCTTCATCTTTTTTAAGATCGATTGCTACACTTTTTTTGTTTCGATTAAGGGTATAAAAATAAGCTCCCATTCCATTCACTGAGTAGTTTGGGTCGTTTTCTAATAACCTTCTTGTACCTTCACCTTTTATAGGTGGCTCAATCTTAATTACATCACAACCTAAATCAGCAAGGATCATGCCTCCGTAAGGGCCTGATAGCATATGAGTCAAGTCTAGGACTTTGACGTTCCCTAAAGGTTTTTTTGCGCTTGTCATAAACTAATTATATATCCATTGAATGCAAGAAAAATATTGGTTAAAAAAATGCATATTTTTTTGCTTTTTATTTGCACCAACACTGCATTTGATGCATTTGTTTAAATGGTTTTTTTCATGTATAAATTAATTATATAAGTTTTTTACTGAGGGGTAGAACATGACTTTTGATAATACTTTCACCAAATTAGTCTTAGCGACTAGTTTCTTTTTTATTCCACTTACCATCATTGCTGAACCAACGCTTGAAGAGGTGGTTGTATCAGCTCGAAAAGTTGACGAGAATTTACAAGATGTACCTATTGCTATGAGTGTCTTCACTTCAAGTGATATTGAAGATGCCGGCATTCAAAGACCGGAAGACTTTATAGCTTTAACTCCCAATGTCGTGATGGCAAACACTGTGAATGTCGGCGATACCTTGGTCACCATTAGAGGGCTAACCTCAACAAGGGATGCTGAATCAAATTTTGCATTTGTGGTAGATGGTGTGCTTCAAACAAATCCGAATGCATTTAATAGGGAATTGCTTGATATAGCTCAAATTGAAGTTTTGAAAGGGCCTCAAGGAGCACTTTACGGAAGAAACGCAACCTCTGGTGCTATTTTGATCACTACAAAAGCTCCTTCGGAAGAGTCAGAGAGCACCGCCGTTCTTGGTTTGGGTGTAAATGATACAACTAAACTTCAATTCGTTAACTCTGGAAAAATGGGTGAAAACATATACACGCGTTTTTCTATAAGCACGCGTGAAACTGACGGAGAGCATACCAATGTTTACTCAGGATCAAATAATGTAGATTTTTTTGAAGACACAACTATTAGAACAAGGTTTTTAGTAGATAACGGAGATAGTTCATGGGATTTGCGAGCTGGGATCAGCGAGGCAAGCGGAGGAACCATCAATTTCAATGCTGTTTTCGCACTTCCTGCTTTTCAGGGTTTTGGAACTCCTGGCGCCGATCAGTTTTA
>CAYVYQ010000072.1:0-4126 GCA_964455855.1 uncultured Gammaproteobacteria bacterium | reverse complement strand
AAAGCAGTAATTTTTGAGCATGGTGAAGAGCTGATTAATTTAGCAAAAAAAAATAATGTAAAACTTCTATTTGAATCAGCTGTTTGTGCAGGTACTCCTGCCATCAAGATGCTTTCAAACGACTTAACTGCAAATAAAATTTCTAAAGTTGCAGGAATGCTTAATGGAACAACAAATTTTATCTTAAGCAGCATGGAAGAGGGTGCTTCATATGAAGCTGTCTTAAAGGAAGCTCAAGAGAAAGGGTATGCAGAGCCCGACCCAAGTCTAGATGTAAATGGAACTGATGCAGCTCATAAAATTGGAATCCTTGCAGCTTTAGCTTTTAATAGCGGACTTCCTGCATCAAACTTTCATATTGAGGGAATAGAAAATATTCAATCAGAGGACTTCACTTATGCAAATGAGTTTCATTTAACAGTTAAGCATTTAGCTGTTGCAAAATTAAATGATGATGGTATCGAGTTAAGGAGCCATCCTGTAATGCTCAGCAAGGACTCAAGCTTGGCAGGATTAAAGGGTGTTAGAAATGGAATTCAGTTTGATACAGATCTTCTTGGAGAATTTCATGTTGCTGGGTCTGGAGCCGGAAGAGAATCTACAGCATCAGGTTTAATTTCTGATTTGTATGCGCTTTCAAATTCAGGTGAGTCTAATCCAATGCAATACCCAGACTTTTCAAAAAAACCTAACTTAGTAAAATTTGAGGATTTAATATTTAAATATTATGTTTATTTAGAGGTCAAAGATGAGCCTGGTGTTTTAGCCTTAATTAGTAAAATATTTGCAGGTCAAGGCATTGGCTTTGATAAGGTTATTCAAAAAGATCAGTTGGATAATGGTAATGTGCCCGTAGTAATTTTTACTGATCCAATTCTTGAAAAAGAAATGCAAATTGCTTTACAGGATCTTAAAAATCATCCAGTAATTCTGAATTCTAAAATCATTAGAATTGAGGACTTGTAATGCTTTTTCATTCAACCAGAGGAAAAGATCCTAATAAAGATTTTGCATCAATTTTAATGCAAGGCCTTGCTGACGATGGTGGTCTTTTTATGCCAGATTACTGGCCGCAAGTTGATTTAGATGAAATTAAGTCCAAAACATCATTTGTGGATATAGCAAAATGCATTGTGCCATTATTTACATCCTCATCTTTTTCTTATGATGAAACAATAGCTATAGTTGAATCAACTTGGCATAATTTTGAACATCAAGACTTGATTGGCATCAGAGATTTTAATTCAGTTTCAATTTTAGAACTGTTTCATGGGCCCACCGCAGCATTTAAAGATTTTGGGCTACAGCTGGCTGCTGCATTTTTTAATAAGGTTTTAGAGTCTGAAAATAAAACTGCTATTGTACTTGGGGCAACCTCAGGTGATACAGGCTCAGCTGCAATTGACGCATGCAAGAACTATGATCGAATCAAGAGCTTTATTATGCTTCCAAACGGAAATATGTCTGAAGTTCAACGCAGACAAATGAGCACCATCAAGGCTTCAAATGTTTTTGCCCTAAGAATTAACGGAACATTTGATGATTGCCAAGATTTGGTAAAGCTTGCCTTTAAAAAACGTGATTTTTTAAATAGTAATCAATACTTATTGGCAGTTAACTCAATCAATTGGACCCGAATCATTGGTCAAATTTGTTATTATTTTTATGCCTACAATCGATTGCATGAAAAATGTAATTTAAATTTTTCTATCCCTACAGGAAATTTTGGTAATGTATTTGCTTGTTACTCTGCTCATAAAATGGGACTTCCAATTAATAAAATTTCTGTAGCTGTCAATGAAAATGATATCTTGTATCGATTCTTTAGTAACAATAATTATTCAAAGCAAGCTGTTCACGAAACTATTTCTCCAAGCATGGACATAAGCGTTGCCAGTAATTTTGAAAGATTAGTCTATGATCTCTTTTTGAATAGAGATTCTGTTAAATGTTTCAAAATGTTTGATAATTTTCCAGCCAACCCTATTGAGCTCGATCCTATTACTTGGCAAAAGAAAGATCATCTTTTTTCTTCAAGTAAAGTAAATGATTTGGATACAAAAAAAATAATTCAGGAAACGCATCGATTATTTGACTATATCTTAGACCCTCACACAGCTGTTGCTGCTGTTGAAGCATTTAATAAAAGCGATGAAAATAATCATTATGTTGTTCTATCTACCGCACATCCAGCCAAATTTCCTAAAGTCTATGAAGAATTAGACATAGAAATAAACTCTTTGCCTTTTGCGTTAAGAGATTTATTTAAAAAAGAGGAGCATCTTCATTCATTTGATGCAGATTACAATCAAATTGTTAACTTTATTAATCGTAATAACTAATTTTTAATTTATGAGTATTCCAAAGATAGTTAAAGCTTCAACAGCAGATCTGGAGCGTGTGAAAGGTGTTCTTAAGCTAGGCTTTGCTTCAGATGCTTTGATGAGATGGGTTTTTCCAGACGCCTCATCTTATTTAAATAGCTTTGATAAATGGATGGAGGAGTTCTCAAGAATTGCCTTTGAAAATAATATCGTATATTCAGAAGAAAATTTTTATGGGTCTTCTTTGTGGCACCCTCCAGGCATTTTCTTTGATAGCACAGTCTTGGAGCCAACTTTTGCAACTATCCCTGAAGATCGAATTGAGACTGTGGCTAGGTTTTTTGAAGAATTTGAAAAATATCATCCCGAAGATGCTTGGTATCTCCCATTTATTGCCGTTGACCCAGCCCAGCAAAGAAAAGGAATTGGATCTTTTTTGCTCAAAGAAGCTTTGCAAATGATAGATCAGAAAGGTGAGAGAGCCTATCTAGAAGCCTCCAATGAACAAAATAAAGCTTTGTATGAAAGACATGGCTTTGTAGAGATAGGTAGAGTGCAATTTGCAGATTCTCCACCTGCATTTCCAATGATTAGAGAGGCAAAATAACACTGCTTAAGATAGTTTGTGGATCTTTATTTGTTTAACTATTTCATAGATTAGCTAAAGATATTAAAATGAACACCATGGAAACAGGTGAAATTAAATCAATCCTAACTGACCTCAGAGATCGCATGAATGATCTCCGGGGGCATCTTTGACGTTGCTCACAAACAAAGTTCTTTAGAAGATATTAATAACAGATTATCTGACGAGTCCACCTGGTCTAATTTAGAGCTATCCCAATCTCTAAATAAAGAAAAAGCTGATTTAGAAAAATTTTTAAATTCTTTTTTGTCTGTTGATGAGGCTATCAATGACAATCTTGATTTTTTAGATATTGCGATTGAGGAATCTGATGATGGCTCAATTGAAGAAATTAATGAAGAAACTCAAGCTCTCACTCCCAAAGTGGAAGATTTAGAATTTAATAGAATGTTCTCCAATAAAATGGATCCCAATTCTGCATTTATTGATATTCAATCTGGCTCTGGTGGGACTGAAGCGCAAGACTGGGCTGATATGCTTCTGAGAATGTACACACGATGGGCAGAAAAACATGAATTTTCAGTATCTGTTATTGAGCATTCCCCTGGAGAGGTTGCAGGAATTAAATCAGCATCGTTACTTATCAAGGGGAGTTATGCATATGGATGGCTTAGAACAGAAACTGGTGTTCATCGGCTGGTTAGGAAATCTCCTTTCGATTCTGGCAGTAGACGACATACATCCTTTGCATCTGTATTTATTTCTCCAGAAATTGATGAATCTATTGAAGTTGAACTAAATCCTGCTGATGTAAGAATTGATACCTATAGAGCCTCAGGGGCGGGCGGTCAACATGTTAATAAAACTGATTCCGCAGTTCGCTTAACACATACTCCAACAGGAACAGTGGTTCAGTGTCAAAGTGATCGTTCCCAACATAAAAATAAAGATAATGCTTTTAAACAACTTAAATCAAAATTATATGAACTAGAGCTGCAAAAACAGAAAGATGAGCAGCAGTTATTAGAAGATAGCAAGTCCGATATTGGCTGGGGAAGCCAAATCCGATCATATGTTTTAGATCAATCTCGCATTAAAGACTTAAGAACAAACGTTGAAAGTGGTAATATCTCTTCAATCCTCGACGGAGATATAGATATATTTATTAAAGCTAGTCTAACCCAAGGAGTGTAAATGAGTGATTCAAATATTGGTG
>CAYVYQ010000071.1:2000-4324 GCA_964455855.1 uncultured Gammaproteobacteria bacterium | reverse complement strand
AAGCCGGTATTGACCATAGATATGGGAAAAATGAATTCTATGTTGAGTATTGATGTTGAAAGTCAATTAGCCACCTTTGGAGCTGGTGCCCCAGGTCCTATGGTGGAGGAAGAGCTAAAAAAACATGGCTATACACTTGGCCACTTTCCTCAATCTTGGGAGCTATCTACTTTGGGCGGATGGGTGGCCAGTCGATCAAGTGGTCAGCAATCTCTGCATTATGGACGCATAGAAAACATGTTTGCTGGGGGTAATATCGAAACTCTTAATGGAACCATGATAATTCCAACTATCCCAGCATCTTCAGCCGGCCCCGATATTCGTGAGATGATTCTTGGCTCTGAGGGTCGCATGGGAATTATTACAGAAGTTACTGTGCGAATCACACCTCTGCCAGAGAAAGAAAAATTTCAAGTGGTCTTTTTTCCTTCTTGGGAAATTGGGATTAGTGCTGCGAGGAAACTGATTCAGCAGCGAGTTGCTTTGTCTATGGTGCGATTAAGCAACCCACTTGAGACAACCAGTCTTCTATACATGGGCGCGGGCAGCGACAGCAGCGGGGTAGTTGCCTTAGAGGAATCACTATCTAAAAAAGGCATTGGAGAAGGTAAGGTCATGATGACATTTGGGGTCACTGGCTCCGCTCGTCATTGTGATGCTGCCTATCAATTAGCGCTTGATCACTGTTCAGATCTTGGTGGTGTTGCAGATGAATCTGGTCTTGGAGAGAATTGGGCTCATGGTCGATTCCGCGCTCCATATCTTCGAGATCCGCTAGGTGCAGAAGGCTATGTTGTTGATACCATGGAGACAGCCATTGATTGGTCAAAAGTTTCTGAAGCTGCAGAAAATATAGAGCAAGCAATTCGAACAGCTTTGGATGATGAGGGTGAGCAAGTGCATGCATATACTCATTTATCTCACGTCTATGGTCAGGGATCGAGCATTTACACCACTTATTTGTTTCGCATAGGTGAAAGTTACGAGCAGGGAATGAATCGTTGGATTAAGTTAAAAAAAGCTGGAGCTGATCAGATTGTTGCTCATGGCGGTACTATTAGTCATCAGCATGGTGTAGGCAGTGACCATAAGAATTATTTAACAGCTGAAAAAGGTGAGCTTGGCATCGCTGCAATTAATAGTTTATGTGAACAATTTGATCCCAAAGGTCAAATGAATCCAGGAAAGTTACTCCCTGATAGCAAGAATTAATTTGTCATGACAGGATTTACTAATCGCGAAAAACTTTTATCTAAAATGCGTAATGGTGAGCATTTGGATTGGGATATTATTGTTATTGGTGGAGGTATTACTGGCGCAGGCGTTCTTCGTGAAGCGCGACGCCAAGGTTACAAAGCATTATTGCTTGAGCAACAAGATTTTTCATGGGGCACTTCAAGCCGATCATCGAAAATGGTTCATGGAGGCTTGCGCTACCTCGCTGCGGGCGATATAAAACTTACCAAAGAATCAGTTCAAGAAAGACAGCGACTGTTAAAAGAAGCTCCTGGATTGGTTGATCCCATTTCTTTTTATTTCACTTTTAGAAAAGGTAAATTCCCTGGCCGCATAGCCATGAAGATCATTCTAACCATCTATGACTTTTTTGCTGGGGCTCAAGACAATAGATACTGTAACAACAAGGAATTATTGGAACGTTTTAAGGGCCTAGATGACCACAAACTTCAGGGGGCAAGTTGTTATACAGATGCGATGGTGGATGATTCGCGATTAGTTCTTCGCGTATTACAAGACAGTATTGATGATGGTGGCTATGCCCTAAATTACACAAAAGTTGAAGATCTCTTATTAACAGATGGTCAGGTTTCTGGCGTGAGCATTCAAGACAGCGATCACTCTGGATTAATTCACTTAAATGCCCCAGTCGTTATTAATGCTACAGGTGCCTGGGCAGATAGACTTAGAAATGTTGTTAATAGTGAGACTCGCATTAGGCCATTGCGTGGCAGCCACATTATTATTGCTAAATCCTTATTTCCCATTTCTGATGTCATGACTTTCCTGCATGTGGATGATAAGCGAGGTGTTTTTGTATACCCGTGGGAGGGAACAACAGTTATTGGCACTACTGATATAGATCATAATGAAGATATAGATATTGAGGCCGGTATTTCTGATCAAGAGGTTGATTACTTATTAAAAGCTTTCAATAGCCAATTTCCAAACAATACACTAAATCGAAGTGATGTCTTATCTACTTGGGCTGGTGTTCGCCCTGTGATTGGAGCAGAAAAAAGCAAAGATCCTTCTAAGGAACGTCGAGATCATGCAGTTTGGTCTGACAATGGATTGATTACTGTTAG
>CAYVYQ010000071.1:0-1900 GCA_964455855.1 uncultured Gammaproteobacteria bacterium | reverse complement strand
TCCAGCTCTAAAAGAACTATTTTTATCTAATCAAAATTGGGATGATGAAAGATGGCAACAAGAAGTTACGCGCTATGAAACAATTTGGACTAAGTATTACAGTCTTCCTAATCATACTTAAGGTGAGGTTGTGATGAAAAACGAAAAGTATTTTCTGAGTATTGATAACGGAACTCAGAGTGTGCGAGCCATGGTTTTTGACGGAGAAGGCCAGCTTATTGCAAAAAGCAAAGTTGAAATTGAGCCTTATTTTTCTTCTCAGAAAGGATGGGCAGAGCAGCATGCAGATTATTTTTGGGACTCTCTTTGTCAGGCTTGCCAAGAACTATGGCCAAAGTTGTCTATATCTAAGGAAGCTATTGCAGCTGTTTCAGTCACTACCCAGCGTGCAACTGTGGTCCCTATGGGGAAGGACAATCAACCCTTGCGACCTGCTATTAGTTGGTTAGATCAGCGACAAGTAGAAACAAAACCTCAACTAGGAAAAATAGAATCAGCTTTAATGAGCTTGATTAGAGCTAAGCCATTAGTAGATTTAATGCACGCACAGGCTGAAGCCAATTGGATTGAGCAAAATGAGCCTGAGATCTGGAAGCAGATTCACAAATTCTTGCTTCTATCTGGATATCACAATTACAAACTCACTGGTCAATACAATGATGCCATTGCTAGCACTGTGGGGTTTGTACCATTTGAATATAAGACTCAACAATGGGCAGAGCAAAAAGACTGGAAGTGGCGTGCCATGCCAATTCGTCCAGAAATGTTACCAGAGGTTTTACCAGCGGGATCAGTGTTAGGAGAAATTACTGAAGCTGCAGCTGAAGCAACTGGAATTCCTCAAGGACTCCCATTGATTGCCAGTGGTTCAGATAAAGCCTGTGAGGTTTTGGGAACCGGCTGTGTCGATAATGAAACAGGCAGCTTGAGCTATGGAAGCCTTGCTACTCTTAATATTACTTCTGATAAATACCTTGAAGCTATTCCTTTTTATCCAGCATATCCTGGCGTTATACCCAATACATTTAATATTGAAATGATGGTTCAACGCGGATACTGGATGGTGAGCTGGTTTAAAAAAGAGTTTGGACTGCATGAAGAGCAATTAGCAGCCAATCAAAACCTTCAGCCAGAGATGTTATTTGATGAATTACTGACCAATGTCCCTGCCGGCTCTGATGGATTAATGCTTCAGCCTTATTGGTCACCCTCCAATGGCGATGGGCCAGAAACTCGTGGTGCTATTATTGGCTTTAATGAAGATCATACAAGGGCACATCTTTATCGCGCAATGATTGAAGGACTGACCTATGCATTAAGGGAAAGCAAAGAACTCTTAGAAAAGCGAAGTAAGAAAACTATCTCTCGGTTGGTTGTATCTGGTGGCGGATCTCAAAGTGACGAAGTTATGCAAATCACCGCTGATATTTTTGGTATGACTGTTTTTCGTCCGCATACTTTTGAAACGTCTTCTCTGGGAGCTGCTATCGCTAGCGCTGTTGGGATTGGCTTGTATTCAGATTTCTCTTCTGCAGTTGAAAAGATGACTCATCAAGGCGATAGATTTGATCCTATAGGCGCTAATCAAGCAATTTATAATGATCTGTATCACAAAGTCTATAAAAAGATGTACGGCAACCTCAAACCCAGTTATGAGGCAATATGGTCAATTACAAACAGACCTCAAATTTAATCTAAAATTATATTTTCTTGACTTAGAGTTAACTTTAACTGTTAGACTTAGCTCTTAATTTTTTTATGGGAGAAAAGAATGCCAGAGATGTCACTTTATGGTTGGTTTCATACATTTATGGGAATTTTTGCGTTGTTAAGCGGATTCTATTCTTTAGTTAAATATAAAATAATAGATTCTGAAAATACATCTGCAAAAATCTTTTTA
>CAYVYQ010000070.1:0-4498 GCA_964455855.1 uncultured Gammaproteobacteria bacterium | reverse complement strand
AGAAAGTTTCTTAGTGACTCTAACATTTGAACTTCATCCTCTTTAAAAGCTAACAATCATACATAAAAAAAGGGTGCTTATGCACCCTTTTTTTAAAGACCTTTAAATCTAAAGTTAATTAAGAATTTTTAACTTTATCTTTTAACCCTTTACCAGCTTTAAAGCCTGGAACTTTTGATGCTGCAATATGCATGGAAGCACCTGTTTGTGGGTTTCTTCCTTCTCTAGCAGCTCTATGTCTTACTGAAAAAGTTCCAAAACCTACAAGCGAAACTGTGTCGCCTTTACCTAACGCATCACCGATTGAATCTAAAACCGCATCAACAGCTCTTCCAGCTGAAGCTTTGGTAACGTCTGCTGATGAAGCAACTGCATCTACTAAGTCTGATTTATTCATTGAATTCTCCTCTGGTTAATTAATGTACCTAAGCCTATGAAAAGCCATCGCAGAAGAAATGTCAAGCTTTAAAACCTATTCTAATGGGGTTTCCTAGAAGTTGTTCGAGCCCCAGATGATTTTGGTTTAGCAAGACCTTTGGCGCTTCTTCCTTTTTTTGTAGGTTTTGGCTCTGAAGTCAGAGCGTGAGTGATGGCCTCATCAACCCATCGCACAGGAAGAATCTCTAATGCATGGGTAATTTGTGAAGGAATTTCTCTTAAGTCAGCAGCATTATCCTCGGGGATAATAACTCTCTTAATGCCTCCTCTTTTTGCAGCTAATAACTTTTCTTTAAGGCCGCCAATTTTTGTGACTTGACCATGCAGGGTGATTTCACCTGTCATAGCCGTGTCTGATCTCACAGGTATTCCAGTGAAAACTGAAATCATAGCTGCGCACATACCAACACCTGCACTCGGGCCATCTTTGGGAGTGGCTCCGTCAGGAACATGAATGTGGACATCAAATTTCTCATAGAAATTACTTGGTATACCTAATTTTTCTGACCTAGACCTAACTACGGTGAGTGCGGCCTGGATAGATTCTTGCATCACTTCGCCCAAGGAACCTGTTTTAATGACCTGTCCTTTTCCAGGAACATATGAGGATTCGATGGTCAGTAACTCGCCCCCAACTTCAGTCCATGCCAACCCTGATACTTTGCCAACAATGTCCTCAACGTCAGCTTCACCAAACTTAAACTTAGGTACGCCACAATACTTTTCTAAATTCTTAGGAGAAATATTGATAGAGTTTTTAATTGTTTTAGGATCAGCAAGCACTCTTTCTTTAACCGATTTTCTAAAGATTTTTGCAATCTGTCTTTCTAGACCTCTTACTCCAGCCTCTCTAGTATAGTGACGCACTATATCCAATATTGATTTGTCGCTCAGCTTAACCTCTTTTTCATCCAGTCCATTTCTTTCAAGCTGTTTAGGAATTAAATATTGTTTTGCGATATTTAATTTTTCATCCTCTATGTAACCAGGCAATCTGATAATTTCCATTCGATCAAGCAATGGGCCTGGAATATTTAAACTGTTGGCAGTACAAACGAACATTACCTCAGAAAGATCAAAATCAACCTCTAGATAATGATCTGAAAAAGTATTATTTTGCTCTGGATCTAAAACCTCAAGCAATGCTGATGCAGGATCACCACGATGGTCCATGCCCATTTTATCAATCTCATCCAATAAAAATAATGGGTTTTTAACCTCAACTTTTGAAAGCTTTTGAATAATTTTTCCTGGCATAGATCCTATGTAAGTTCTGCGATGCCCTCTTATTTCTGCCTCATCTCTAACTCCACCCAATGACATTCTGGCAAACTTTCTATTCGTGGCTCTTGCAATCGATTTACCAAGCGATGTTTTTCCAACTCCTGGTGGGCCCACCAAGCACAAGACCGGAGCCTTTAATTTTTTAACTCTTTGCTGGACAGCTAAGTATTCTAAAATTCTTTCTTTTACCTCGTCTAGACCAAAGTGATCTTCGTCAAGGATTTCAATTGCTGACTTTAAATTTGATTTAACTTTGCTTCTTTTTTTCCATGGAATACCAGTCAACCAATCCAAGTATGACCTCACAACAGATGCCTCAGCAGACATTGGAGACATTTGTTTAAACTTGGTAAATTCGTTATTAGCCTTTTTTAATGCTTCTTTAGACATGCCAGCCTTGGCAATATCTTCCTCTAATTGAGATATTTCATCGCCCTCTTCACTAATATCTCCCAACTCTTTTTGGGCGGCTTTAATTTGCTCATTTAAATAATACTCACGTTGGGATTTTTCCATTTGCCCTTTAACTCTATTGCGAATTCTTTTATCTACGTCCATAACATCCAATTGAGACTCGATAAAAGCTATCAAAATTTCTGCTCTGAGCTGGAAATCGGCAGTTTCTAGAATCTCTTGTTTTTGCTTGATTTCCATGGGTAGATGGCCAGCTATTGAATCAATAATTCTAGATAAATCATCTAAAGCATCAATTGATGCTAAAACTTCCGGCGCAATTTTTTTTGTAATTTTTATAAAATCATGAAACTTAGCTTTAATAAATCTTGCTAGGTTTTCTCCATCCTTGGTATCTATAGCGGGCTCTGCGATTAAACTCACTCTTACTTTAGAGAATTTTGTATCAGATTCTAAGGAGTCCATGTGAGCTCTGTGTGAGCCTTCAACCAAAACTTTTACAGTTCCATCTGGTAGTTTTATTAGCTGCAGGATATTGGCAATAGTTGCAACTTTAAATAAATCATCAAACAAAGGTGCGTCTAAAGAACCGTCTTTTTGAGTGGCTAAGATAATTTTCTTTTCTCCAGCCATGGCTGCATTCAATGCATTAATGGATTTATTCCTGCCAACAAATAGTGTTGATACTACGCCTGGAAATACAACGACGTCTCTGAGAGGAATAAGTGGAAGATCATATTTAATAGTAGCCATATAAATATAATGAGGGAGAATTAATTAAATTCAACCAGCAGACGAAGATTTTTTCTTAGGAGATTTATATACCTTGATTGGATCTGTTGAATGCAAAACAGAATTCTCATCGACTATCACTTTTTCTAGATCTATATTCGGTAGTTCAAACATTGTATCCATTAATAGTTCTTCCATGATTGATCGCAAGCCCCTTGCGCCTGTTTTTCTCTTAAGAGCTTTCTTTGCTATCTCAAGCAAGGCTTCGGTTCGAAAATCTAATTCGACCTCGTCGATGTCGAACAAATATTTGTATTGATTAACCAATGCATTTTTTGGCTCTTGAAGAATTCTAACGAGCGCTGCCTCATCCAGCTCATGCAAGGTTGAGATAACTGGCAACCTGCCAACAAATTCAGGAATCAAACCATATTTAACTAAATCTTCTGGCTCTAAAGTCTCTACAATTGAAGCAACTGATGCCTGAGTGTCTTTTACAGAAGCGCCGAAGCCAATGCCGGATTTATCTGTTCTATGTTTGATAACTTCATCGATCCCAGAAAAAGCTCCGCCACATATAAATAATATATTGGAAGTATCAATCTGGATAAATTCTTGCTGGGGATGCTTTCTTCCTCCTTGTGGAGGAATTGATGCAACTGTCCCTTCAATTAATTTAAGTAAGGCTTGTTGAACACCTTCACCAGAAACATCCCTAGTAATAGAGGGGTTATCTGATTTGCGTGCAATTTTATCTATCTCATCAATATAAACAATTCCAAGAGCAGCTTTATCAGGATCGTAATCACATTTTTGGAGAAGCTTCTGAATAATGTTCTCAACATCTTCACCAACATAACCGGCTTCAGTTAATGTGGTTGCATCCGCTATAGTAAATGGAACATTGAGAACTCGTGCCAAAGTTTGTGCTAAAAGTGTTTTACCGCTCCCAGTTGGTCCTAGCAATAAAACGTTACTTTTTTGCAACTCTATCTCATCTTTATTAGCATTAGATCTGAGTCTTTTGTAGTGATTATATACAGCAACAGAAAGGGTTTTTTTTGCTTTCTCTTGACCAATCACATAATCATCAAGTTGTTTAAATATTTCTAACGGAGATGGCAAAACATCAAGAACTTCCTCATCTTCAGCTTTAACCTCCTCCTCAATAATGTCATTACAAAGATCTACACACTCGTCACAAATATAAACACTGGGTCCGGCAATGAGTTTGCGAACTTCTTCTTGGCCTTTACCACAGAAAGTGCAAGATAATTTATTGTTGTCTTTATTTTCCATTCGAAGTTGGTCTGCTTTCTAATATTTCATCGATTATGCCATAGGTCTTAGCTTCCTTAGCATTAAGAAAGTTATCTCTATCGGTGTCTTGTTCAATTTTCTTTAAAGTTTTACCGGTATGCTTAGAAAGTATTTCATTCACTTTTTGTTTAACCAGCAGCATTTCTTTGGCATGAATCTCAAAGTCAGAAGCTTGACCTTGAAAACCTCCTAAAGGTTGATGGATCATGATTCGAGAGTTTGTTAAAGCAAATCTTTTGCCTTTGGCTCCACCAGCAAGCAAGAGCGATCCCATGCTTGCAGCCTGACCAATACACAATGTTGAAACCTC
>CAYVYQ010000069.1:0-4562 GCA_964455855.1 uncultured Gammaproteobacteria bacterium | reverse complement strand
GCTCAGATGCTTCATTTTACAAACCTAGCAGAGAAGCAGAGATCTTAAGAAAAATCTCCAAGCTCAATAATGGCCCAATTTCAGAGAATAAAATAAAGCATATTTTTAAGGAAATTATTTCCTCATGTCTTTCGTTAGAGGAAGAATTAACCATTGCATATCTTGGTCCTGAAGGCACTCACTCTGAAGGAGCAGTGATCAAGCATTTTGGCTCTTCACCAACTAGGTCACCTAGAGCAACAATAGAAGATGTATTTCATCAAGTAAGAACTGGCTCGGTGAACTTTGGCATGGTACCAGTAGAAAATTCCTCTGAAGGCGTGGTAAATGCAACTTTGAATTCATTAGCGGACGAAGATATTAAGATTTGCGGTGAAACCTACCTACCTATTCATCATCAACTTGCCTCAGCTAGAAAATTTAAACTAGCCGATGCTCAAATTGTTGCATCTCACCCCCAAGCTCTAGGTCAATGCAGTAAATGGCTGGATGCTAATTTACCAAAAGCTAAGAGAGAAGCCACATCTAGCACGGCAGAAGCTGCCAAGCTTTCTAAAGCCAACCCAAAAACTTTATGTATCGTTAGCTCTTTGGCTATTGATAAATATAAGCTGCAGCATTATCAAAAAGATATTGAAGATTTCTCAAGCAATAACACAAGATTTTTAGTGATTGGAAATATTGAAATTGAGCAAACCAAGAAAGATAAAACTTCCTTTTTAATTCAGACAGACAATCAGCCTGGAGCCTTACTTAAAATCCTAGAACCCTTCAATCAAAGAAAAATTAACCTAGAAAGAATTGAAACTCGACCATCCAGAGAATCATTGAATGCGCACAATTTCTTTATAGATAGCAGCGGCCACTTCAAAGATGCAAAACTCAAACAAGTAATCAGCAATCTCAAGGAATTGGGAGCATCCGTTCGTATTCTTGGTTCATATCCTTCAGACTCATGAGTTCAGACATTCTTAATAATCTTAATCCAGGGATTGAGGACCTTCATCCCTATGAGCCAGGCCGCTCAATTGATGAGGTCGTTGCAGAATTTGGTCACAGTGAAGTAGTGAAGCTAGCAAGCAATGAAAACCCTTTGGGAGCATCCCCTAAAGCACTTGCAATCTTGTCGGAGCTTAAAAGCGATATGCATTTATATCCTGATGGGAATGGAACAAAGCTAAAAAAAGAGATTGCCAATCATGAGAATGTTCCTTTTGATAATATTATTATAGGAAATGGCTCTAATGAGATTCTAGAATTAGCTGCTAGAGCTTTCTTAAATCCTGATACCTCATCCATTGCTTCAAAGCATGCATTTGCAGTGTATAAAATAGTCACGCAATCTGCAGGCGCATCAATGATTGAGGTTCCAACATGCAATTGGGGCCATGATTTAAACTCATTTGCTGACCATCTAGAAAAAAATACAAGAGTAATTTTTATTGCCAACCCAAATAATCCAACTGGCACATACAACAGTCATGACGAAGTGTATTCGCTCCTTAAAAAAGTGCCGTCGTCTGTTTTGGTTGTATTAGATTGTGCATATTTTGAATATGTAACAAAAGAAGATTACGTCAAACCTATCGATCTCCTAAGTGAATTTGATAATTTACTAATTACAAAAACATTTTCCAAGATTCATGGCCTAGCTAGTATCAGAGTGGGATATGGCATAGCTAATCCCACTCTAATTGAAGTCTTTAATCGAATCAGGCAGCCATTCAATGTAAATACATTAGCGCAGGCTATGGCTACAGTAGCTATCAATGATGATGAGCACATTCATCAAAGCATAGAGTTAAATTCACAACAATATGATTTTTTATTTGATCAATTATCTAAACTGGGGCTCGAGTGCATTCCATCTGTTGGAAATTTTATTACCTTTAAAGGTAATTTTATTGGCAAAGAAATGTTTATCAATTTAATGAAAAAAGGTGTCATCGTTAGATCGGTTGATTTATACGATATGAAAGACTTTATTAGAGTCACAATTGGAACCAAGGCTGAAAACTTAAAATTTCTAAACGCATTAAAAGAGCTTTTATGAAAATTACAATTATTGGCCTAGGCTTGATTGGAGGCTCGATAGCTAAAACTTTATCAGTATCCAAGGATCATCAAATTTTGGCTTTTGATACAAACCAAAACAGCATTAGCAATGCACTAGAGAATCAATCAATCCAAGGATCGCTCGAATCTCTTGATAATCTAAAAAGAACTGAATATCAGGATTCATTGGTAATTATCGCAACTCCACCAAGTGTTACGAATGATATTTTAAATTCTCTAGATTTCTTATTTAATTCTTCAGTCACCATTACAGATACAACAAGTACTAAAAGTTCTCTTAATAAAATTTTGAAAAAATTCAATTTTCCTGAAAATATTGTCTTTTCACATCCCGTAGCAGGCTCCCATCTTTCAGGTGAAATAAATTCAATTGAAGATCTATTTAAGGGAAAATCAACTATCTTGTCTTATCATGATTCTGCGGCACCACTTCATGTAAATCGAGTGATGAGTTTGTGGCAAGAGCTTGGGTCAAAAGTTTCAGTTTTGGATGCCGAGTTGCATGATCAGATATTTGCATATTCTAGCCATCTTCCCCATGTTGTTGCCTATGCATTATTAAATACCCTGAAAGGACTTGATCAAGATGATCTTGAACTTTTTTCAGGTGGAGGTCTTGGAGAATTCTTAAGACTGGTATCGTCTTCTCCTAAAATGTGGACAGATATTTTTTTAATGAATGAAAAAAACATTGCTTTTGCAATAGATGATTTAGTGAAAAGTCTTAATATCTTGCAGGATAAGATCAGGAATGATCCTAAAAGTCTGCAGGATTTTTTAAGTGAACTGAAAGCTTTCAAGGAATCAAGATATTGAATTTAATAACTTCTCCAAATAGCCAGATCTTTGGAACAGTTCAATGCCCCGGAGATAAATCTATATCGCAAAGAGTTCTCATGATTGGAGCTTTGATGAATCAAGAAATGACAGTTGATGGTTTCTTGCACGCTGAAGACCCACTCTCAACAATGAGCGCGCTAAATCAAATAGGAGCAGGTATTACAGTTGATAAAAATGGTTTAGTTCATTTATCCAAAAGACAGAAAATCTTTCAAAAAGCTGATGAGGCACTAAATCTGGGTAATTCTGGAACAGGCTTACGCCTCATGCTGGGTTTAACTTCTGGTATGGGTTTGAATCTTTCTTTTTGCGGTGATGAATCTCTTTCATCTCGTCCAATGAGCAGAGTTATCAAGCCATTAACCGAAATGGGCGCCAATATCGAGGCATCTGATGGAATGTTGCCTATTTCACTTTCACCGGCATCATTTCAAAAGCAATATACATACGAGTTGCCAGTTGCGAGCGCTCAAGTTAAATCCAGCATCTTATTGGCTGGTCTTGCTGCAGGCATAGGTATCGAAATTATTGAACCTGTGCAGACCAGAGACCACACAGAAAGAATGTTAAAACACTTTGGAGCAAATATAGAAATTACTTCTAAGGGCAGTAAAAATGTTATTCAGCTTTCACCCTCTAATCATTTGCAAGCACAAGACTATACAGTAGTGGGTGATATTTCATCAGCTGCTTTTTTGATTGTTGGGGCCCTAATTAGCAATTCACCTGGCCTGGAAATTACTAATGTTGGAATGAACCCCTCTAGAACAGGAGTATTGGAAGCCTTGCAAAAAATGGGTGCGAATATTGAGATTAAAAATCAAAGGTTAGAGTCAGGAGAGCCTTGCGCTGATTTAAAAGTTAAAAAATCTGTATTAAGAGGGGTTGAGCTTTCTGGAGATATCATTCCCAATATCATTGATGAAATACCAGTTCTTTCTATTGCAGCTGCATTTGCTGAAGGGGAAACGGTAATTCGAGATGCAGCTGAATTAAGAGTCAAGGAATCAGATAGACTTAAGGCGGTCTCAGATGGTTTTAACAGCCTTGGAGTTGTTCATAAGAATTTTGATGATGGTATCTGTATTTCAGGAAGCTCAGATACACTCTCAATAGACGAATCAGTCTCTATTGAATCTCATGATGATCATAGAATTGCTATGAGTTTTTTAATTGCTGGTCTGAAGTGTTCTCAATCAATAATCGTCAAGGATTGTAAGAATATCTTTACATCATTTCCTAATTTTATTGAGCTAACTTCTTCTGTAGGATATAGGCTTGAAAAATAATAATATTATTACCATTGATGGTCCTTCAGCATCTGGAAAAGGGTCGTTAGCAAAAGCATTGGCTAAAAAGCTTAATTTTATTTTATTAGATAGCGGCTTGTTATACAGAGCATATTCATATTGTTTTGACCAGAGTCAAAACCATTCTGGTGCCACAGAACTATTTTCTAAGTTAAGAATTGATAGCATGGAGCATGAGATGCGTGTTTTTGAGCAGAAGAAAGATATTACCTCAATCCTTCGTCATGAAAATGTAGCCAAATCAGCTTCAAAATTAAGCAGCTTAAAAGAAACCAGAGATAATTTAATTAGCTTTCAACGGGACTTAGCAAGCAATCATGGATTGGTTGCAGATGG
>CAYVYQ010000068.1:0-4680 GCA_964455855.1 uncultured Gammaproteobacteria bacterium | reverse complement strand
TAGGTGGAATTAATTCCAAAAAAAGAATCAATTCTTTAACGACGAAAATTAAAGATTCTTTTTGGATCCAAGGCCTGGGAATTAAATGCGTATCGGATGAACCCTGGGTAACGGTTGCCGAGACCAGCGAGTGCTCTATTGCATATAAAAAAATTGGAGAAGATAAAATAGCATTAGAGCTACTTCATAATGCTATTGCTATAGTTGACGGCAATGGCATACCTTATATGGGTTGGCAATTTAGTGAGAATATTTACTGGCCAGACGAAACTCCTGCTTGGACCTCTGCAGCATGCATCCTTGCTGCTGATGCGAATAACCGACTGACCTCTGGAGCTGATTTATTTCTTAAACAGCAATTTAAGTCTTAGTTAGACATACAATTGTGTCTACTCTTTCAAATAGTTGAAAACCTTCCTTTAGAGCTTTTTGATAAACTAGATATGGGGCTTGCCCGCCATCTTCTGGTTTCTCATAAATATCATGAATTATCAATGCTCCCTGGGAATGAAGTTTAGAGCTCCAATTATCATAATCGTTCATTGCTGATACTTCAGTATGACTGCCGTCAATAAATAAGAGCCCTAATTCTGTTCCCCATGAAGGCGCAATAGAATTTGCATTGGCAAGAATTGGAATTACCCATTTGCTTTCTTCAAATTGCTGAAGATTTGATTGCATTAGTGGCACCGTATTGACTCGGCCTAACTTTTCATCATAAATTTCTTCATCAAAATATTCTTCACCAAGCTGATGTTCCTCTGAGCCAGAATGATGATCAACTGTATAAACCAACTGATTATGGGTTGAGCTTCCAGCCGCTATATATAGTGCAGACTTGCCTCCAAACGTACCTATTTCAAGCGCTGGCCCATAATGAGAAAACTCTTCTGCCCATTTCGTCAATGCTAATCCCTCATGATTGGGCATGAAGCCTTTGAGATTATTTAATTGATCAAAGTCCATATTATTTATAAAAGTTTTTTCCCAGTGTCGATTTAAATCGTCTATGTATCCATAGATATTCAGCTGGATGTAGAAGAATTTTTTCCTCCATTATGTCATTAATTTTTTGGGCTAGTGTAGTTGAATCTAAATCCAAATGATCAATTAATTCTATCTTAAGAATTAATTTATTATTTTCATAATATGAATTTATGAATAATAAATTTGAATTAGTTGCATCAATAATCTTTTTGGTTGTAGTAATCGTAGCAGCCTCTTGTTGGAAAAAGTTTAATCTAACAGAATGATCCCATCCATAATCTTGATCGATTGCATACAAAACATTCTTTCCGCTTTTAAGCCATTTCATAAATTTTCTAGGATTATTTTTATCAGCTGTATCTTTGAGGCTTGAAAGTCTTCCTTTGTCTTGAATTTTATTCATTGAAGCAGAATTATGTGATCTGCTCACACCATACATTGGAGCATTCATAGCCAAAAGACGAGCATCTAACTCTAAGTGTTGAGAGTGCTTAAAAATGATTAAGTTACCTTTATTGGAGCCCTTGGGAAGCAAAAGATCTAAGCCAGTTATCTCATAATTAATCTGGCTTTGTATTTTTTCATTTGACCAAAACCAAGCTATGCCTGTTTCAATCAAGGACCTTCCTAGATGCAAAAAATTATCTCTTAAAAGTTTTTGCTGCTCCATTTTTGAAAGATTTGGGAAACATAATGCAAGATTTGCTTGCGCAATTTTTTTCCTGCTACCAGCAAAAACAAGCAGGAGTTTGCCACACAATTTTCCTATTGCTGGATGCCATGAAGTTGGGAGATGGCAAAGACCTTGCCATAATGTCATCATTAACTTAATCAATATTATGAGTACATAAAAATTAAAGAATGTATTATTACATTAATTTAAATATAGCTTTGATATGAAGTTGGTAATTTATAATTTTTTCATTTTAATACTTATACCTATATTTGTATTACGGATCTTTGTTAAGAGTTTTGCTGATCCAGATTACACCAAGCTTTTTCTTAACAGGTTTGGATATAATTTCAGTGAGTTCAAACAATCAAATAAAAAAAATATTTGGTTTCATGCAGTAAGTTTGGGAGAGGTCATAGGCTCTCAAATGCTGATTAATAAATTAGCCGAACACTTCGATATTGTGATTACAACCTCAACCCCAACAGGTTTGAGAAGGGCCAAGGAACTCTTTTCTGAAGATATAGCGATAAATTACGCCCCTTGGGACTTTGTTTTCTTCATTAATAGGTTCCTAAATTTTTATAAGCCTGATGCCATATTAATATTTGAAACAGAAATATGGCCATCAATGATTTCACAAGCATCAAAAAAAAATATCCCTCTTTATTTAGTGAACGGCAGACTTAGCCATAAGTCTTATCGAGCATATGCAATGTCATCATGGCTTATAAAAGATATTTTAAAAAAAATTACTTTTTCCTTTGTGCAAACTAGCAAACACAAGGATCGTTTTTTAAAACTTGGTATTAATAATGATTGTATTGATGTGGTTGGTTCAGTTAAATTTGATATTTCTAGCTCAAATACTAAGCCAGTTGAAACTGCTCCTTTTATCTTGGGAGCTAGCACTCATCCTGGAGAGGAAGAAATATTGCTTAATGCATTCCATAGGCTTGAATTTAAAAAGGATTTCAAGCTATTTCTTTGTCCAAGGCATACAGAGCGTGCTGAAGAGGTAGCAAAGCAAGCAACCCTTAAGGGATTTAGAGCACAATTATTTTCAAACCATGCCTCAGATGACTATGATGTTTGCATCATCGATAGCATAGGCTTATTACCTAGCTTTTATGCAGCATCATCCATATCTTTTGTTGGGGGAAGTTTAGTGCCTAGAGGCGGACATAATTTAATTGAACCTGCTGCTTTAGGGTCCCCAATTATTATAGGCCCTCATACATTTAATTTTGAAGATATTGTTCAGGAATTTCTTAATGAGGATGCTTGTATTAGAGTGACTGATGAAGATGAATTATTAGATGCAATGAATTTTTTTATTGGTGATTTAAAAATAGCTGAGCAATATGCGCACAGAGCCAAGGAGGTTGTCGAAAGAAATAAAGGTTCAACAGAGCTTCAAGCTTCTTATATAATTAACCAATTAGGAGAAAAAAATTGAAGCTTATTACAGCAATTATTAAGCCATTTAAATTAGAGGAAGTTCGCCAGTCACTTGATCTTATTGGCATTACTGGCATGACAATTACCGAGGTGAAAGGTTTTGGCAGGCAAAAAGGTCATACTGAATTGTATCGAGGGGCTGAATATGTGATTGATTTTTTGCCCAAAATTAAAATAGAAATTGCTGTATCAATTGACCAGCTTGATGAGGCCATCAATGCAATTTCCTCAAGTGCAAGCTCTGGAAAAATTGGAGATGGAAAAATTTTTGTCTCTTCACTAGATCAAGTGATCAGAATTAGAACAGGTGAGACTGGTCAAGACGCAATATAAAAGTATTTGAAACCAAGCAAGAAACCCATAATCTTTCTCCTAGGCCCTACTGCATCTGGAAAGACTGACTGGGCTATTGACTGGCACAATCAATTTGAAGCTATTGAAATTATAAGCGTAGACTCTGTCATGGTTTATAAAGAATGCAATGTCGGATCCGCTAAGCCGTCTGATGCGACCTTAGAAAAATATCCTCATCATTTAGTTAATCATGTTTCTTTAGACTCTATATTTTCTGTTGCAGATTTTTATGTTGCTGCAATGGAGTTAATCAACAATATTCATAGTAGAGAAAAGATTCCATTAATGGTTGGCGGAAGTATGATGTATTTTAATCTGTTAAAAACAGGAATAAGCAAACTTCCCCCTGCTGATAGGCAGCTTCGAGAGAAGCTCGAAGAAAAAATTCTTACAAATGGAGTGGAGGCTCTGCATGCAGATTTAAAAAAGCTTGATGCGGATGCAGCAGATAATATCAAGCCTCAAGACTCTCAAAGGATTATCAGAGCAATTGAAATTATTACTTCAACAGGCATAAGTTTGGATGGAAATCTTGCCTCTTTGCCAACAAGCCAATTAAAAGATAAATATAATTTAATAGAGTTTGGAATTTTTCCATCAGACAGAAGCAAGCTCCATGAAAGAATTGAGTCTAGACAAGGAGCATTGGTTGGAGATAGATTGCTTGAGGAAATTACCCAGATTCAAAATGCTTTTAAAATCTCTGCTGAGCACCCTGCTATGAAAGCAATCAATTATAGGCAGGGATTACAAGTATTAGAGGGAAAGTTAGAAAAATCAGAGTTATTTGAAAAGTCTCTTTATGCTACCCGCCAATTTGCCAAAAGACAGTGCACTTGGATGAGAGGTTGGGAGAATTTAACTTATTTTGATCTTCACCAAGAAGAAGAAGCTACTGAGCAACTAAAAAAGCAGCTTAATTTGCTTTAAACTGTTTAATTCTTAGGATTTACCCCCAAATTGAATTTATAATACAACTTTACACATATAGGTATCTACGTGAATTGGGATAATCAAAATAATCAAGACCCTTGGGGCAGAAAAGATCAGGATGAAGTTTCGTTCGATGATTTGATCAAAAAGTTTTCTGTCATGTTTGCTGGAAAAAAAGGTTCAGGCTCTAATGGATCATCTAATGGAAACGGATTCAACTTCCCAACCAAAAAAACTTTTTTGTATGGTTTCTTTGGACTGTTAGTCCTTTA
>CAYVYQ010000067.1:0-4767 GCA_964455855.1 uncultured Gammaproteobacteria bacterium | reverse complement strand
CAAAACTTTTACTTTCATCAGCATTTGTAATACTTTGTTGTGATGGAAAATAAAGATAATTCAAATTCAAACATGCAAAAAGTGGCGTTGACCGCTTTAGCTGGAACCAGCATAGAATGGTATGACTTTTTCCTTTACGGAGCAGCAGCAGCATTAATCTTCCCAACAGCTTTCTTTGGTGAAGCAACTCCTTCAACTGCACTCATTCTATCTTTGCTAACTTTTGCAGCAGGCTTTATAGCAAGACCTATTGGAGGAATTATTTTTGGTCATTATGGAGATAGGGTTGGAAGAAAAAAAACTTTAGTCATTGCATTAATTTTGATGGGTGTCTCATCTACATTGATTGGGCTATTGCCAACTTATGCAATGATTGGAGTGACTGCCCCAATTTTATTGACCGCTTTAAGATTTGCTCAAGGTTTAGCAATTGGTGGCCAATGGGGTGGAGCCATGTTATTAGTTACTGAAAGCGCTCCATCAGACAAGAGAGGCTACTATGGAGCTTTTGCTCAAGCAGGTGCACCAGTTGGTGTGATTCTTGCTAATCTTGCATTCATCATTACAAGTTCGCTTGTTTCTGAAGAATCTTTTTATTCTTGGGGGTGGCGGATACCATTTCTAGCAAGTGCTATTTTAATTGGCATTAGTATGTATATTCAGTTAAATCTAGAGGATACAAAAGCCTTTAAAGAGCTGCAGGCAATGAGAGAAGGTCATGAAGATAGCAATCAAGGGGTCCAACGATCTCCTATATTGAAGGCAATTAAAAAGTATCCAAGCCGAATAGCATTAGCTGCGGGAGCTTTTCTCTCAATTCAAGTTACATTTTACATTTTGATCGCTTTCCTTCTTGCATATGGTGTATCAAGCGCAGAAATATCAAGAGATGATATGTTAGCTGCAGTACTAATTGCATCAGCAATTATGGTGCCGAGTCAGTTTATATTTTCTTCGTACTCTGACAGACATGGAAGAAAAGGTATATTTATGGCCGGAGCAATATTCACTGGCTTGTGGGCTTTTGCCATATTCCCACTTGTTGATACTGGTAATTTTTGGTTAATAGTTTTGGCTATTACTATGGGCTTAATATTTGTTGGCATGATGTATGGGCCTCAGGCAGCATTTTTCACTGAGCTATTTTCTACAGAAGTAAGGTACTCAGGTGCAACCCTTGGTTATCAGTTTGGTGCAATATTAGGAGGAGCATTCGCTCCAACTATTGCAGCCTTCTTATGGAATAACTATGGTATTTTTTGGGTATCAGTTTATATAGCTTTTGCCTCATTACTGACATTATTTTCAGTTATGGCGTTAACTGAGACCTATCAAAACAACTTGAGTGATGAATAGCAGCTGTATCTTTTAAAGCTAAATTCAAATATTATAAAATTTAATTGCAAAGGGGTGGTTTTTTCTAACCTGAGATCTTTATTGAAACCCTTTGAACCTGATCCATACAATAATGGCGGAGGAATTGCATGCATACCATTAAAAATTTTTTTTATTCACTTTTTTTTATTTTTTCTAGCATTGATTTAATATCTCAGGATATCGAAGAGATAATTGTCAAAGGGAATTGGCGAGAATCTAAGTCTATAGAACAAGACTCAAGTATTGTTATTCTTAAAAATAATATTCTTGAATCTCAGCCTGTAAAGCACTTCGAAAATCTATCTTATCTTGTTCCAAATTTGAATTTTGCTGCTAGTGATTCTAGGGCTCGACATTTTCAAATCAGAGGTATTGGAGAGAGGTCTGGTTATGAAAGAACCCCAAATTCAGCTGTGGGTATTTTAATTGATGATGTTGATTATTCTGGTCAAGGCGGAATAGCAACTACTTTTGACATTGATCAAGTAGAAGTACACAGAGGACCTCAAGGATCAAGAATAGGCTCTAATGCTTTAGCTGGCCTAATTTATATAAAAACAAAAGAACCAACTGCAGAATATGAAGGAATAACTGAAATCACCTCTGGTTCATACGGAACTCTTAATGCAGGGATTGCATTTGGAGGACCGTCTGCATTTAATCAAAACTTAACCTATAGGTTAGTGTTAAGAAAAGACTACTCTGATGGTTTTAGAAAGAATTTATTTTCAGGAAAATCAGATACATCTAAGAAAGATGAAAGTACCTACAGACTAAAAATGAACTGGAAAATTGGTTCTGATACAACGCTCAAAGTGTTAGTGACACAGATTGATTTAAATGATCCAGCAGATATATGGACAATAGACGGGAGTTTAAACACTCTCTCAGATAGGCCGGGAATGGATTCTCAAAAAACAAATGCATATGGAATAAAACTATTCCATCAGTTTGATAGATTTGAGTTCCAAAGTTTGACTAGTCTCACTGATACAGATGTTGAAATTAGTTATGATGCTGATTGGGGCAATCCCAACTCACATGCCCCTTATATTTATGATTATTTTTCAGAAACTCTCAGAGACAGAGAGACTTTTAGTCAAGAATTTAGATGGGTTTCGGATGCGGCAAATTTTGCAGTCAATCAAAATATTGAGTGGGTTGCTGGTATTAGCTATTTTGAGGTCAATGAGGATAATTTAAAAAAAGATGATGGAATATATGGAGATCCATCAGATCCTTTTGGTCCATATGCTAGCCAGTCATCATTTTCTAGTAAATTTTCATCTAAAAACTTATCACTATTTGGAAATTTAGATTATTTTATAGATGAATCTATTAAAGTTTCCATTGGAGCAAGGTGGGAAAATTATGAATCCAATTATTCTGATTCCTTTGGGGAGTCATTCAATCCTTCAGACAGAATCTCTGGGGGGAAGGTCTCTCTAAATAAAAATTTGGATGCTAACTCTAATATCTTTCTTAGCGTTGCCAGGGGCTTTAATCAAGGAGGCTTTAACCTCAATCTTGGGTTAGCGCCAGATTCTAAAAATAATAATTTGTATTATGATCCAGAATTTTTAACAAATTACGAAGTTGGTTTTAATTCTCAGTTTTTTGATTCGAAGATGGATATTGCAGCAGTAATTTTTTATTCTGACAGGGAAGATCAGCAAGTTCTTATATCCACTCAAGTTGATCCAACAGATCCTAATACTTTTTCATTTTTAACTCAAAATGCAGCTGAGGGCATAAACAAGGGATTGGAACTTAATGTTGATATGCAACTCAATGAATCTCTTCATTATTTTGCAAGATTCGGTTTGCTTAAAACTGAGATTAATAACTGGAAATCTAGACCTGATCTTGAGGGTAGAGCGCAAGCGCATGCACCTGAAAAGAGTTATGCGCTTGGATTAAATTGGTTTGTAACAGAGAGAGCATCTTTATCTATAGATGTGGTTGGTAAAAGCAGCTTTTATTATTCTGATTCTCATAACAATAAATCTAAATCATACTCATTAACAAATATAAATTTTGATTATTTAATCGGAGATTGGACATATTCCATTTGGGCTAGAAATATTTTCGATGAATATTACTCAGTAAGAGGTTTTTATTTTGGAAATGAAGCCCCTGACTTTAAAGATACATTATATGAGCGACATGGCGACCCAAGACATGTTGGGTTTAGTATGAGATATGATTTTTAATTATTTTGCTCAAAATTGGATAGAGATCACAGCTGTTATTTTTGCAATTCTATATCTTGTTTTAGCAGTTAAACAAAATATTTTTTGCTGGTTTTTCGGAATTCTGAGCTCCATCTTATATTTTTTTATTATGCGCTCAGCAGGCTTATACATGGAGGCATATTTACAGATTTTCTATGTATGCATGGGTTTTTATGGCTGGTCACAATGGAGAAAAGGTTTAGGGAATGAATCATCTTTTAAAGTAAACACTTGGAGTAAATCCCAGCATTTCCTTTCAGTTTCCATGATTTTATTGCTCTCAATAATTTCAGGATCTTTGCTTAGTTCATTTACCAATGCGGTTATGCCATTTTGGGATGCTTTAGTTACTTGGGGCGCAGTAGTAGCAACTTATATGGTTGCAAAAAAATTACTTGAAAATTGGCTATATTGGTTGGTCATTGATTCAATCTCAATCTTATTATTCATCTCTAGAGATCTTTGGTTAACAGCATTATTATTTGGCTTCTATATTGTAATCATTATCTTTGGCTACCGTTCGTGGCACAAAATTCTTAAAGAAAATCATGCAATCAGTCATTGAAAGAATTGAATCAGTCCCAGGAAGCTGTGTTTTAAAACAGGAACTATCCTCAAGCTCAATCACAAAAATTTTTTTATGTACCTTTAATAACGTTAAATCAGTTATTAGATTTGATCTTCCAGCAGCCTCCCAGCTAGGTGTTGATAGGCAAAATGAAATAAATATACTTTACAGCATTAATCATTTAGATCTTGCGCCTCAAATTCTCTATTCAGATATCAAAGCAGGTATATTGATTTGGAAGTACATTTCAGGGTCCGAACCATACTTTAATAAAGAAAAATTAAATCTAAATTCTTTGCATGATTTAGGATCTTCTCTATCTTCACTTCATAGCTTTCCAATCCCTAAGAATTCCATTGATATATTTTCTAATTCAATGCTTGTGTATCAAAGTTTGCTGGAAAGTCCGTCTGAAAAACTCCTGTTTAGCAAAGCAATGGCCTTGTATAAGAAATTAGAAAAAGACGGTACAAGAAAAGTTTTCTCTCATAATGATTTGCATCGAAAAAATATGCTCTGGGATAAAAAATATTATTTTCTAGATTGGGAATATTCTGGATTGAATCATCCCTGTTTTGATATTGCTTC
>CAYVYQ010000066.1:0-5313 GCA_964455855.1 uncultured Gammaproteobacteria bacterium | reverse complement strand
GCCACAACCGCACCTTTTCTATTTCCAAGAAATTTTGCAGCACTTTTTTGCGCATCGATATCTAAACTGGTATATAAATCTGATCCTTTAGCAGGTTGAGTAAAAGATAATGATTGAACAAATTGACCTTTTGCATTCATTTCATAAACTCTTTGACCATGCTGTCCGCTTAAATAATTGTCATATATCTGCTCTAATCCTGTCTTACCTTGAATCAGGCCATGGGCATATACCAATTCTGTATCTTTCCAATGACTTTGAGGTATTTCAGGCATCGATTTAATATCATTTTCAATTCTTGAGGTATATCCCAAAACATGAGAAAAGATCTCTGGATAGTCACTAATTCTTCTATAGCGCTGGGCTATAAATGCATGCTGAAAATTAAAACTCCTTACATTAAATCTAGCAATTTCTTCAGCAGAAAGGTCCTTTTTTAAAACAAGTTCCTTGTTATCAAATGCTTTTTCTTTTTGAAGTTTTTTGTAATTTGAAATCTCATTCTCAGAGAGAAAAATTACAGGCTGAATCTTTTCTAGAAAAGAATTAATGTCATCAATAAGATTAGGACGAGTAATCAAATCATAGGTTGGTTCATTTTTAACAAGAGCTTTTCCATTTCTGTCGAAAATCTCACCCCGAAGTGACTGCACAGGTACTGCATAATTCTTATTATTTAACGCAGCAAGCTGATAATCTGTATAGCCAGAAATTTGCAAAGAAAAGACCCTTAGAAGGACAGCGATTAGTCCTAAAATCATTAAACCAAAAAGTATGGTTGCCCTTATAGAAAAATTATTCTTTTCAATCTGTCTTTCTTCAAAAATCATTATTTATGATATGGGTGATTTCTATAAATTGTGCTCGCTCTATAAATTTGCTCCATTAAAAATATTTTAAAAAGCCTATGAGGAAAAGTTAATTCTGAAGCAGATAAAATTAATTGCGAGGTTTTAAAAAGCCTGTCTGATACTCCGTAGGCACCGCCTATAATAAAATTAATATTTTTTCCATGATCGGTCTGATCCTGCAGGAGTTTTGCAAAACTGAGGCTGCTGATTTTTTTTCCTTTTCTATCCCACAAAATAGTATGTGCATCTTTATCGAGATGTTTTATTATTTCTTTTCCTTCCGCATCTAATATAGATTCTTTATTCATAGAACTGGACGAAAAAGGCTTCACCTCAACATAAGAAATCTGAAAGTGGTTAGGCAATTGTTTTAAATAAAATTGCAGTGCCTGGTTCTCCCAATCAGATGGCTTGTGGCTAATGCTAATAATTTTGCATTTCATTATGCGGAAACAAGAGTCTTTTCACCCCATAAACTCTCTAAATCATAAAATTCACGGGTTTCCTGTTGCATAATATTTACTACCACATCTCCACAATCTACCAAGATCCACTCTGAATCATCTTGACCCTCAATCCCTACTAAATTCTTCTGATGAGATTTAATTGATTCAATTAATTTATTAGAAATTGCTTTTGCATTTCTTGAGGAAGAAGCTGTTGCTATAATAAACCAATCAGCAAAACCTGAGATATCTCTAATATCTAAAACAAGAATATTTTGAGCTTTTAAATCATCTAGGGCTTCACAACAGATCGTTTTTAAATCAGAAGTTTTCATAGCAGTAGATCACCTTATGATGCATATTGAGATTGATTGAATTAATTTTAATTTTACGTCCAAGCTTAATAATCAGAATATCTAACTTAAAAGAATAAATCTATTAAATATTTCTAATTTATATATTCTTTCAATCAATCTTTTGATTAAGATATATAAATGAATTCTATAAACGCTCTTATTCTTTGGTTCTCTAATCATCCAGGAGTGCTTATCGGCTTGGGAGCATCTTCCATACTTATTTTCATAATAAGTATTTTAGGAATTAGTTGGTTTGTGGCTCAGATACCCGAAGATTATTTTCTATCATCAAAAAGAAAACCTTCAAAATGGCAAGAGCACAAACCAATTCTGAGATTGGTGGTTTTATTTGGAAAAAATATTATCGGGTTCTCCCTTATTATAGGGGGATTATTAATGCTAGTTTTACCTGGTCAAGGACTCCTTACAATTGTGACGGGGCTATTGTTAATTAACTATCCTGGAAAATATAAGCTAGAACAAAAACTTGTAACAATACCTTCTGTCTTTAGAGCTTTAAATTGGATAAGAGTAAAAGCGAATAAACCACCGCTTAAAAGAAAGACTGCTCATCAATAAAATTACGTTTTTTAAATTTTATTACTTGACTTGCAGCCTGCTCTAAGTTGTATAGTTCTTTGTATATATTATGAAGACTTTAAACAGTCTACATCTAAAAGTTATTGCAGGAGATAATATGGGGATTGAAAATAAAAAATGGATTTTAAAAGAAAGGCCAAGTGGATTGGTCAAAGACTCAGATTTTGAGCTTGTTACAGAGGCTCTTCCTGAAATTCAAGAAGGCGAAATTCTTCTTGAAAATATGTATCTTTCATTTGATCCAACTCAAAGAGGCTGGTTGAATGATGTGCCTGGTTATCTTCCACCCGTTCAGATAGGTGAAGTTGTTCGATCAGGTGGTATGGGCAGAGTGCTGGAATCTAATAATTCAGATTACAAAGTTGGTGATTTAACATTTGGTTTTGTAGGGTGGCAAACTCATTGTGTGACTAAGCCTGAGGCTGATGACAGATTTAGAGTAGTTCCCGATCTTCTTCCTATACCAACGATGCTGAATGTAATGGGCACAACAGGTATTACTGCTTACTATGGGTTAATAGAGCTCGGTGATCCAAAACCAGGTGAAACTGTCTTAGTCTCAGGAGCAGCAGGTGCAACAGGATCAGTTGTGGTTCAGATTGCAAAACTTAAAGGATGTCATGTCATAGGGATAGCGGGTGGCAAGGAAAAATGTGATTGGCTTAAAGAAGTTGGTGTGGATGATGTGATTGACTACAAAAACTCTAATGTTCATGAAGAATTACCAAAGGTTGCAAAAAATGGGATTGATATATATTTTGATAATGTAGGTGGAGAGATATTAGAAACTGTTCTAAATTTAATTAATATAAATGCTCGGGTTCTATTGTGTGGAGGAATTTCATCTGGATATGATGCAACCAGACCACCGGATGGACCTAATAATTTATTTTCTTTAATTTTTAAGCGAGCAACAATGCAAGGATTTCTAGTGCTTGATTATTTACCGCGCTCACAACAAGCTTTAGAAGATATTGCAACTTGGGTCATGGAAGGGAAACTGCAACATAGAGAAGACATCCAAGAAGGAATTGAGAACTGCCCCCAAACTTTGAATAGACTCTTTACTGGAGAGAATAAAGGCAAGCAATTACTAAAAATTTAAGCTGAGTTTTCTGAAATTTTATTGACTAACTTTGCAAGAATATTCATTCTCTGAGTTGCATCAAATGCTTCAAGCAAAGCCTGTTTTTGCAAGGGAGTTATAGGAATTAATCCAGCCAACTGATAGCTCACAGATTCAGCAGATAAAAGATCAATATCCAGTGGTAAAGATTTTACTTGTGGGTGCTCTTTGAGCTGACTAAGTACGTTTATTAACTCTGGGAATTGAGCAAGGACTGCTTGATCATCAACAACTGGCTCGGGAATTGGAGAGATAGATGCATAATGAAGTCCTGACTCTAATTGCTCAACAGATTTAATAGATACTTTTTGCGAACCTCTGACAGTAATGCCCAATAGACCATTGGGCAATTGGTTAAAATCAATAATCTCAACAAAAGTTCCCTGTGACATAAAACTTTCACCAGATTGATTGCTTTTACTCAAGGTAATTACAAAGCCCGTATCGCTACTCATACAATTTTTTACCATTGAGAGATATCTAGGTTCAAAGATTTGAAGTGTTTGTATGGTGCCAGGCAAAACAACCAATCCCAAGGGAAATACTGGAAGTTTATTTATCTTTGATGAGGTCAATTATTGGCTCCGATATTTTTTTACTATCTTTGTTGCTCATGATTAGAATAACATCAAAATTATCTATGTCTTTTTTTAAATCTGTTAAAAGTAACTGGATTGAATCATACTCAAATTCCTGATTTTTTTTACTTGATACATTCAACCAAAAGACTTTTTCAAGATCTGAAGCGCTCTCATACAGCTCATCGCCATGATGCCCCTGAGACATAGTGTTAGATGCTAATTCAATGATGCCCAGTATTCTTTGAGAGCTAAAATGATTCGTGGCTGCTTGAACAGTATGCGATATTGCAGTTGGATGATGAGCAAAATCATCAATAACTATCTTATGATCGTTCTGAAATACTGTTTCAAATCTCCTTTTTACACCTTTTGAATTTGTTAGAGCTATAAATGACTCCTGTGGGCTAATGCCATGAAGGGAAGCTGCATACATTGCGATCATTGCATTGCTTAAATTGTGCTTTCCGTGCATGGGGAGATCTCTAATATCAAATTTATTATTCTCAAAATTAATTACGCCTTCCTCAAGAGAAAGTTGAATATTATCTTTTCTCCCCAGCTGATGTTTCGAGGACCAGCACCCCATCTTTATTAGATCAGCAATATTTTTATCGCCATCATGAAAAATAATATTGCCATTTGCTGGCACTGTTCTGACAGCATGATGAAATTGCTTCAAGATATCTGATAAATCATTAAATATATCCGCATGATCAAATTCAATATTATTTATGATGAAAGTATGAGGATGATAATGAATAAATTTTGAGCGCTTATCAAAAAAAGCTGAATCATATTCATCTGCTTCAATTACAAAATATTTTGAGGAACCAAGGCGCGCAGAATTATCAAATGAATCACTGACGCCACCTACCAAAAATCCAATATCAATACCCTGAGATTTAAAAATTTCACATATTAAAAAAGATGTTGAAGTTTTTCCATGAGTTCCTGATACTGCAATTACTGTTCGATCACGGATCATCTCGCCTAGCATTTGAGGACCAGAGGTATAATCAAGCTTTTGATTTAAAATATATTCAACAGATGGATTGCCCCTGCTCAGAGCGTTGCCAATAACATATAGATCAGCAGATGGTAAATCAGATTCTTCATAACCTTCTATCATTTTTACGCCGAGAGACTGAAGTTGGTCAGACATTGGAGGATAAAATTGCTTATCGCTCCCGGAAACTGTGTGACCTTTTTCAACAAGAATTTGCGCAAGGCCACCCATAAAGGTGCCACAAATGCCTAATATATGAATTTTCATTTTTAAATATTTGTCGGTAACATTTGTTACCATAGACCAAATTAATTAATTTATAAACCAATGAAAAAAAATGCTTTTTA
>CAYVYQ010000065.1:0-5494 GCA_964455855.1 uncultured Gammaproteobacteria bacterium | reverse complement strand
GGTACTCATATTCCCCTCGAGCAATTACCAAAGCATCTGAATTTAATTCAAAAATAGTAGGATTTAATTGAGCTATTGTTGCAACTGGCTCCTCAAGTTGAGTCCCGCCGATTTCAAAAATCATCATTCTTCCGTCTCTGGATGGATTTTCATTTGGTGATTCTAATCCGCCAGTAAGCGCATAGGCACCACCATAACCAACTTGGACTGCAATGTATTGCTTGCCTTCAATCTTATAAGTTATTGGGGGCGCTACAATCCCTTGTCCTGTATCAACACTCCATAGCAGATCACCAGAATCTGCTGCATATGCTACAAACCTTCCATCTGATGTTCCTTGGAAAACTAGATTTCCATCAGTTGAAAGAACGCCTCCACTCCATGGTCTTTTATATTGCGCTCGCCAAACTTCTTTTTGCTCTTTTGGGTCCCATGCAAGCAAATAACCAACCGTAGCTGCATCCACCATAGCCAGCTCATCTGGGTCTTTGGGAAGGTAACTCATTTCAATCTGATTGCCTAAATTCCAAGTACGTGGATTATATTCAAATTCATTATCTGTTGAGTAGATAAATATTGTTTCTTGGGCTGGAATATATACCAATCCAGTTTTCGGACTGTACGACATTGGATGCCAATTGTGCCCACCCAGAGGCCCAGGTGTGGTTAACGCTGGTTGTAATTCATGATTAGTTTCTTTAATCTCTACCGGTCTTCCAGTTTCAGGATCTACATGAGATGCCCAATTTATAGGTACAAAATTATTTGCTGAAATAAACTCGCCCGATGTTCTATCGATTACATAGAAAAAACCATTTTTTGGAGCCTGCATAATGACTTTTCTTTGCTCGCCATTTATCTCCATGTCGGCAAGTATCATATGTTGAGTAGCCGTATAATCCCAAGTATCCCCTGGAGTCGTTTGATAGTGCCAAACATATTCTCCGTTATCTGGATTAATTGCCACAATAGATGAAAGATATAAATTATCGCCGCCGCCAGGGCTTCGAACATACCTGTTCCATGGAGAACCATTCCCAGTTCCTATATACAAGAGGTTTAATTCTGGGTCATAAGCCATAGAGTCCCACACAGTTCCTCCACCACCAATTTCCCACCATTTTCCTCCAGACCATGTTTCGGCTGCTTTGGCTAACGCTTCGGATTCAAAAGGCTCATCAGGATTTCCAGGAACTGTAAAAAATCTCCACAACATGGAACCATCTTGGATATCATAAGCAGAAATATAGCCTCTGACTCCAAACTCACCTCCACCATTACCAATAATTATTTTTCCGTCTATGATTCTTGGTGCTCCGGTAATTGTATACGGCTTGGATTTATCAATTGTTAGAACATCCCAATTCACCTCTCCTGATTCTTTATTAAGAGAAATTAAACGGCCATCGATGGTTGCAAAAACAACTTGATCGCCCCAAACAGCAACTCCTCTATTAACCACATCGCAACAAGCATTTCGTGCCCAGGCTTTATCCGCTTCAGGATCAAATGACCAAATTTCTTTACCACTCTTTGCATCCAAAGCAAAAACTACGCTCCATGGGGCAGTAATAAACATCATGCCATCAACTACGATGGGTGTGGTTTCATGCCCTCTGTTAGTGCCTGTTTCAAAAGACCATGACAATCCAAGCTGATTTACGTTTGAATCGTTAATATCATTTAGTGGGCTAAACCTTGACTCATCATAGGTTCTGCCATGCAATAACCAGGATTCATTTTCGGTATCTGCATTAAGAACTCTCGTAGAATAAGAATTATTTTCAGTGCAGGAAAATATAAAAAAAAGTGATACTAGCAGCGGTAAATTTTTCATTGGGCTAATAATAGCAAAGGTGGTAAGAATATACACCAATTGGTAGGGATGGAGGGAGTCGAACCCCCACGCCTTTCGGCACTTGGTTCTAAGCCAAGCGTGTCTACCAGTTCCACCACATCCCCAGAAGAGAAAGAATTATATTACAGAATCAAGAAATGTTAAGAAGTTTTATTGAATCACTAAAAGTTAGAAATAAGGTATCTCATTTTTTCTTTTTTTATGAGCCATTATTAAAACTAATGCTAAGAAAATCTCGCCAGAGAAAACGATCAACCCAAAAGAATTAATGCCTTCATAGAAGAAACTTACAATACGACCAAAAGCAATAAAACCCATAATATAAGCAATACTTACAGCTATCGATATTGGGTTATAGGAAAATGCAAACCGTAATAAAAGATAGGAGTATGCTAAAAATGACCCAGCAAACAAGGATCTAAATTCAGAAGCAGTCTCAGGGTTAGTCGCAACGACAGGAATAAATCCCAAATCGCTGAGATCTGGCTTAAACATTACATAGCAGCCTATTGTAAATAAGCAAGCAGCAGAAAAGAGTATGCATGCCTTCAACATTTACAAGACTCCTAAAACAAATAATGCTAAGAAGAAAGCTACCACGCCCATTGCCAACCAAAAATATAACTCTTTCGTATTGCCAAAACGATACGCATTTATTGCAAGACCCCAACAATACAATGGAGCTAATGTAATGATTATTGAACTTATCAATATAGCTATAGGAATAAAAGCTAAAACTAAAAATAATTGAAGTGCTAATTTATTCATAACCTAATGGAACATAAATCTTTGGCCTGTGTCAAATATCCGAGGAGTTTTCGAGCCATATGGGTGATGTCCAAGCTCTCTCTTGAATAAACTTTGGGATATTTGAATTGCTATCCTCACAGTATTCGGGATTTTTTAAACAAAGATTATGTGACCAGCGACAAGATTTGTTTGCAACAACCCTAACATAGTAATAGGCCTCATCCTCCTGATTGAAGCTTGGGTCATCCCAAACAGCACACATTGACCGGACTCCTGTACCAATCACTTTGCAAGAATTTAAATCAAGATCAGTAGGCTTATGACTCATGACATCATGGACTGAGGTGATAACTTCACCATCAACAATCCGACCTTTTACAACTTGTAATTTTTCAATGTATTGATGCTTCAATGATGGATCCGCTGAAGCGGAAATAAATAGTCTAGCTTTAGACATAAGATTTGATTCAGATGTGCCTCCCATAGGAATTCCATTCTTATAAGCATGCGAAACAGCGTCAGGTTGATCACATAAATTAGTATCAAGACTTTCACCAAAGAAAAATCTTACCAAAAATCTTGGGCCAGAGGTTCCATATACTTCCTTGCGTTTAAGCGCATTATAAATAGAAGTACGGCTATTCTCCTCGGCCCAAACAACGGCTAAACCCCCTGGATTAAATTCAATATCATCTGGCAAACCATCTGGAATTGAGGATCTAAATGATTTACCTGCTCCACCATGACCTGGGAAAACCTCCTCATCAACTAATCCAGGTGTTCCTAAGTGAGTATCGGTACTTCCAATAAACCCAAACTTAAAAGGATTGATTTTTTCCTTGGTCTGAATGAGTAGCCCCTGATTCAATGCATCGCGAACAAAACTAGAATCTGGAGAGGCAGAAAAATCCTTGCTAAATTTTGATTTAAAATCTTTATAAGGTAATTGTTCAAAACTACATAAAGGATCATTTGGATTGATTGCACACTCAGAACTACCCTTGTGTTGAAAAATTTCAATCAAGGGCTCTCTGATATTTTGAAGATAGATTTCATCTTGATTTGGTTTTTCAAACATAAATCCATTGCTGAGGTTTGAGTTATGAGGGATAACCATATAATCACAATCTTTTGAGCATTCTTGATCAAGCTGCTCCCATAACTCAGCTCGAGTTGGTGCTTCATAAAAACTTATTGGCTGATATGGAACATTGGAGCTATCAAATATCACATTTCTATGTAGATTATTTCCTGAATATGCTGCGCCAGTCCATTCATAACCTACAAAGGTTGTAAATGAGCATGCCGTGGTTCTATCATAATGCTCTTCTGCTGCTTGAATAATTTCTTGCCATGGTTTCTCAGCAGCCTCTAAGCATATCTCTCTTGAATCTCCGCACATCCCTAAAGGCTTGCGCATGCTAGCTTTTGCATTCATAAAGAAATAAGAAAGTTTAGGAAAGTTTCTATATGTTCTGCATTGCAGCCCATTGTATTTTGCGCTTAGTGGATCTAAACACAACCTCACTTCCCCAAGAAGTTCTGCATGATCTGTTACAGCTGCAAAATCTAATGGCTGATTTAATTTTGAAATTCTTGAGCTTGTTCTATCTTCGTTGTAGGGCTGTAAGTAAAGTTTTTGTCCTTTAGCATATCTATAAGCATCATCTGGAGTATTTAATGTTCCTTGAGTGTTAGCATCAAGCGATAAAGCGGTATGAACATGCAAATCACCAAATAAAGGCATTTTATTTGGAACATATACATCGCAAGGTTCCCTATCTTCATTTGGATAAGCCGAACTTAGGTTTGCAAATAAAAAATTAGAACTTATTGCGAGGAATAAAAATATTTTTTGCATGTTAAGAGAGTATCTAAAAAAAACGGCAACCTAAGTTGCCGTTTTAAAAAGTTATATTAGACCAACTTCTTAGAAGTTATACACGAGCTGGGCTCCTAGCTGTCTTCCCATGTTGGTATTGGCTGCATAAAACTTAGATGGCAAGCTGCCACCACCAGGTAAATGGTAGTCTGAGTAATATGCTTGAATATGAGAAAGATCAACATCGTCGGTGATGTTCTTTACAAAGAAACTTGCATCCCATACACCATCAGAAGATCTCCAGCCAAGAATAATATTTGCTAAATAAAGAGCTTTAATTTTAAGTTCTGGATTGATTGCGCTCGTTCGCTCATCTCTCCAGCTTACGTTGTAGCGTGTATATCTCTCACCACCCCAATATGCAGGAACAGTGTGATCTAAGTAAAATGTAAAAGATGACTCAGCATCATCATTAACACGTTGACCACTAACGTCTCTTGTTGCAGCACCCATTCCAGTATAAGAAGGATCATTAGCATAACCTATAGAACCTGCATCATACTCACTATCAGTAGAAGTAAAGCTTCCTCCTAAAGTAAGGTCAGCGTTAACAACATATGCATACTCAAGGTCGATACCTGAAATAGAAGCATCATTGTTATTAAAGATTCCACCTTGAACCTGCTGGACAACTCCTGGACCAGCTGCACTATATACTCTTGCAGAAACGTTATCCCACTTTGTTTGATATCCATCAAAAGAATAATCATAGTAAGCAGCGTTTAATCTTAATCTACCGTCCATGAATGTTCCTTTCATACCAATCTCTGTCATGTCACTTTCTTCTTCTTCAAAAGTAATAAGCGATGGATTGATTGCTACTGGAGAAATCGTAGCACCAGGACTTCTGTAACCACTTTCTGTTGAAACATAGAGCAAAACATCATCATTTAAGTAATGGCCAATTTTAAATCCACCTGTGGTTGATTCATTGTCGGATTTTTGCAAGTTAGCTGGGATTCTTGGAATGGTTAATCCGCCACCCACTGCTGCAGTCACAAGTG
>CAYVYQ010000064.1:0-5638 GCA_964455855.1 uncultured Gammaproteobacteria bacterium | reverse complement strand
GAATTTTAACAGGAATTACAACAACTGGTACTCCTCATATCGGAAATTATTTAGGCGCCATCAAACCTGCGCTTGAATTAGTAGCTCCCGATAATGATTCTTATTTTTTTCTTGCAGACTATCATGCTCTAATAAAGCAAACTAATTCAAGTGAGATTGAGACTAGTGTAAAAAATGTTGCATTAGCTTGGCTATCTTCTGGTCTTGATCCGAGCAAATCACATTTTTATAGGCAATCAGATATTCCTGAGGTTCATGAATTAACCTGGATTCTAAATTGCAGCGCTGCAAAAGGCTTGTTAAATCGTGCCCATGCTTACAAGGCCATTGTTGCTGAAAACACACAATCTGGTAGCGATGAGGATAAGGCGGTGAATATGGGTCTTTTTTCATACCCAGTCCTAATGGCTGCTGATATATTAATATTTAGTGCTACGCATGTCCCCGTTGGCCCAGATCAAGCGCAACATATGGAGATGGCACGAGATATTGCAGGAAAATTTAATCATACTTACTCAAATATACTTACTCTTCCTGAGGCTATCATCCAAAATGACATTTCTGTGCCAGGAAATGATGGCAGGAAAATGAGTAAGTCATATAACAACATCATTCCATTTTTATCAACAGAAAAAGCTTTGCAAAAATCCATTGCCAAGATAATTACAAATTCACTGGAACCAGGTCAGCCAAAAGATCATCAAGCTTGTACACTTTTTCAGCTATATTCTTTTTTCGCTAGCGATGATCAAATAGATGATATGAAACAAGCTTATAAAGATGGAATTTCTTGGGGTGATGTGAAGAAAAGTTTATTTACTATTATTAATAATGAAATACTACCTATAAGAGAAAAATATATTGAACTAAAAGATCAAAAAGATCTTTTAAATGATTTATTCTCTGATGGTGCACGCAAAGTTCGCCCCGAAGCTCAAGAACTTGTTGGTAAATTACGTGAGGCCGTAGGCATCTCCAACATTGTCTAATCCTACAACTTGGTTAAAATTTGGTTTATTTGCAGTAGGCTTGGGTCAATCTTTTGCTTTTGTTTTGGTCCCACCTCTAGCTAGAGACTTAGGTCTATCCGTTATTGAAACATCAACTATTTTTTCAATTTCTGCAGTAGCTTGGGCGCTTACTAGTGCGTCTTGGGGCAGGGCATCTGATAAGTATGGTAGACGCAATATCGCAGTTATAGGTTTAATAGGTTATTCAGTCTCAATTATTGCTTTGATAACGCCCTTATTTCTTGTTGAAAAGAAAATTTTAGATCTTGTGTATCTATTGCCTTTATTGGTTTTAGGCAGGCTGATTAATGGATTGGTTGGTTCTGCAACAAGGCCGGCTGCTTTTGCCTATATGGCAGATATTTCAGAGAGAGCAAAGCGAACTAAAAAATTTGCAAGATTAGAGTCCAGTTTTTTAATTGGAACAATCATGGGCCCAATGATAGGTGGTTTTTTATTTTTGTATTCTAAAAGTCTGCCATTTTACGTCTTTGCTTTTTGTGGTTTTGTGGCAGCAATTGGCATCTTTCTTACATTTCCAAAACATATTGTTCCAAGAGAAAAGGTTGATGAAGCTCTTGCTAAGCTTTCATACAAAGATAAGTCAGTTTGGCCATTTTTATTTATTGCAGCCTTGTCATCTTTATGCCAAGCCTCTTTATTACAGTCCATTGGATTTTTTATTACAGATATTTTTTCAGAAGAAAAAGATTTACCTTTAGTGATTAGTTTAACTTTTGTTGTACTGTCCATTTCGACTGTTGTAAGTCAATATATCTTTACCGATCTTAAACCAATAGCTAATAATAAATTACTGATATACGGTACTTCTTTAATTACAATTTCTTACATAATGGCTGCTTCAGCCTCATCAATCGCATTGTTCTATTTAGCTATGATGATCAATGGTTTCGGTGGAGGTATGTTTAGACCTGCTAATGCATCATCTCTATCTTTGGCTCAATCACCAGACAATCAGGGCAAGGCAGCTGGATATTTGGGTTCAGTAATGCCTATAGGGCATGTTTTGACTCCAATAGTAGCAATGCCTATTTATCAATTTGGTCCTCAGTATCTATATTTTTTTAGCGCTTCTCTGTGCTTTATTTCCTTATTATTTATAATAGGCCATCCACTTTTAAAAGATCATGAACAAACCAGCACTATTATTAATTAATTTAGGAACCCCAGACTCTCCTTCATACTTTCATGTTTTTAAATACTTAAGAGAGTTCTTAATGGATGGAAGGGTTATTGATATTCCATATATATTAAGATTTTTGCTTGTTACTTTAATTATTTGTCCATTTAGATCATTTAGCTCGAGTAAGATCTATCAAAAGCTTTGGGATCTTTCTGATGGAGTCTCTCCGTTGCTTAAAAACACTCAAGAATTAACAAATAAATTAAACCAAAATCAAGATAAATATGATGTTTACTATGCTATGCGATATCAAAAGCCAAGTATTCAGAAAGCTTTGGATCTAATCAAACAATCAAATCCTTCTGAGTTAATTATTTTGCCTCTTTTTCCGCATTATGCCTCTGCAACCTCTGGAAGTGTCTTCGAGGAAGTGACCAACAGACTATCTCGAGATTGGGTAATTCCTTCATTTAAATTTATAGCTCAGTACTATGATCATCCTTCATTTATTGATGCATGGGCGCAGGCTGCTAAAGACTTCAATATTTCTGAATATGACAAAGTAATATTTAGTTATCACGGGCTCCCTAATTCACAGGTTGATAAGGTATACCAAGACAATCAATGTGATGGAAAGAATTGTGAACATGAAATCAATGAAGATAATCATTATTGTTATAAAGCTACAGTTTATGAAACATCAAAGCTTATAGCTCAAAAATTGTCACTTCCAAGAGATAAGTATGAGGTTACATTTCAGTCCCGCTTAACAAATAATTGGCTAGAACCTTTCTCTGATGATGTTTTAAAAGCTTTTCCAGACAAAGGCATTAAAAAAGTTCTTGTTTTTTCACCAGCATTTACTGCTGATTGTCTTGAAACCGTAATTGAGATTGGAGATGAATATAAAGAACTTTTTATAGAAGCTGGTGGTCAAACGCTAGATTATGTTCCCTCATTAAATTTTTCAGATGCCTGGGTTCAAGCTATTATAGATATTACAAATTCAAAATAAGGATTCAAATGTTTAAAGAAGATATTTTAAAAGGCAAAAAGATATTAGTGACCGGTGGCGGAACAGGTTTGGGTAAAGAAATGTCAGAGCATTATGTTAAGCATGGCGCTGATTTAGTAATTTGTGGCAGAAGGGAGAGTGTTCTTGCTGATACAGCGAATGAATTTAAAGAAAAATATGATGCGACTGTTAGATATCAACCACTCGATATTCGCTCCCCTCAGGATGTTGAGGATTTTATAGATTCCATTTTTCAAGAAGGCCCTTTGCATGGATTGGTTAATAATGCTGCAGGAAACTTTATTTCTCCAACAAAAGATTTATCTGCTAGAGGGTTTGATGCTATTGCAAACATCGTATTTCATGGCACATTTTATGTAACTAATGCAGTGGGAAAGAGATGGCTTGAACAGAATATCAAAGGATCTATTATTTCTATACTTGCCACTTGGGTTTGGACTGGCTCACCATTTGTTGTTCCTTCGGCCATGTCAAAATCTGCGCTTAACACAATGACAAAGTCACTTGCAGTTGAATGGGGTCCTCATGGAATCAGAATAAACGCAATTGCACCAGGGCCATTTCCCACCGAGGGTGCTTGGGCAAGACTTAGTCCAAAGGGAGACTTGGATGATTCCAACTCAATGAGCACTATTCCCATGGGCCGAGTTGGTCAAATGAGCGAACTTCAAAATTTAGCAACTTTTTTGATGGCCGACGGATGCGAGTATTTAACTGGTCAAACAATTGCACTTGATGGCGCCCAATATCTTTCAGGTGGTGGAACTTTTTCACAACTCTCAAAGCTCACAGAGGATGATTGGTCTGATATTAGAGGGATGATTAAAAAAACAAATGATTCAGATAAGCAAAAAAGATCAACTTAGTAATAATTACTTGACTTAGAGTTTTCTTTAACTGATAGACTAACTAAATTATTTAAAAAATAAGGAGTAAAAATGGAACATCAACAAATGCAAGACATTCTAGATAAGCAAAAAGCCTATTTTATTAAAAATGGCCCACCATCATATGATCTAAGAATTGATAGGTTAGATCGAATGAAGACTCTTATAATGGATAATCGCTACAAAATAGTCGATGCTTTAAATGAAGATTTTGGAGTTAGATCAAAAAACCAGTCAATGGCCACAGATGTTTATACGATCATTCCTAGTATTGAGTATGCAAAGAAAAATTTAAAAAAATGGATGGCAGGCTCCAAAAGAAAACCGAACTTCCCATTGGGTCTTTTGGGAGCAAAGGCGACTGTTGATTATGAGCCATTGGGAACCGTAGGAATGATTTCACCTTGGAATTTTCCTATGTTCTTAACATTCTCTCCTGCAGCCTCAATATTTGCTGCTGGTAATCAAATTATGCATAAACCAAGTGAATATACCGAGCAATCTGCAGCCTTAATGAAAGAGCTGTGTGATGCAGCTTTTGACGAAGAGGAATTTGCAACTATATTGGGCGGCCCTGATGTTGGCGCAACATTTACTCAACAAAAATTTGATCATCTTCTCTATACAGGAAGTGGCGCTGTTGCAAAACATATTATGAAAGCAGCCTCTGAAAATCTAGTACCAGTTACTTTAGAGCTTGGTGGCAAATCTCCAGTTATTGTTAGCAATTCAGCTGATAGCGCTATTGCTGCTAAAAGAATTATGTTAGGTAAAACAATGAATGCTGGACAAATTTGTTTAGCTCCTGATTATGTGATGGTTCATTCTGATAAAAAAGATGAACTTGTCTCAGGTATGAAAGCTGCTGTGGCTGATTTTTATCCTGATTTAAAACATAACGATGATTACACATCGATTGTTAACCAAAAACATTTTGATCGATTGCAAGGTTTGTTGAGTGATGCAAAAGAAAAAGGGGCTGAAATTGATGAAATCAATCCAGCAAATGAGGACTTTTCACAACAAGAAGCTTTCAAAATACCACCTACGCTTGTAATGAATCCAACTGATGATATGGAAATCATGAAAGAAGAGATCTTTGGTCCCTTGCTACCTATCAAAGAATTTACTGAGATTGATGAAACTATTTCATATGTAAATAAAAATGATAAACCATTGGGCTTGTACTATTTTGGATCCAATAAAAATGAAGAAAATCATGTGCTTACAAGAACCTCGTCAGGTGGAGTAACTGTTAATGATGTATTGGGTCACATACAGCAAGAAGATCTGCCTTTCGGTGGAGTGGGGCCTTCTGGAATTGGGAGCTATCATGGCGAAGAGGGCTTTAAAACTTTTAGTAATGCTAAAGCTGTCTATAAGCAAATAGGTTCAAGGTTCGATAAATTATTGTCTGCAATCCGCCCTCCATACAAAGGCGATATTGAAAAGGTTTTAAAGCAGATAACCTAATTGTTATGACCTCATTGCCTATTTACTTGGGCTACAAGTATTTTCGATCAAAGAAGGGTGCATTTGCATCCTTCACTTCTTTAATGGC
>CAYVYQ010000063.1:0-5695 GCA_964455855.1 uncultured Gammaproteobacteria bacterium | reverse complement strand
GACCTAATAAAAAATCTTTTAGATGAAGCAAGAATTAAAAATGAGATCAAAGAAATTGATACTCAGGCAACTGCGTTACTTTTGGGAGGTCTGGGAAGATATTTTCAATCTAAGAAACTCTTGAAAGATTTGCACCAAACTCCTGAAGAAACTAGTAATTTTTTAACAAAAATCATTATTGATGGCATAAAAATGGAGAAATCTTGAGCGAAGAAATTATAAGAATTGCAAATTGTAGCGGCTATTACGGAGATAAATTATCTGCTGCTAAAGAAATGGTGGATGGAGGGCCTATAGATGTACTGACTGGAGACTATTTAGCAGAACTCACCATGACAATTCTTTTTAATCAAAGGATGCAGCGCGGAGAGGATAAGGGATACGTGGGTACTTTTCTTAAACAAGTGAAAGCAGTAGCTAAGTCATGCAAAGAGCAAAATATTAAAATTGTTACAAATGCGGGTGGCTTGAACCCCTCTTCTATGGCTAATGAAATAGAGAAAATCTTAGATGAGCTAAATATTTCCCTCAAAGTTGCTTACATAACTGGCGATGATTTAATGCCAAGAATGGACTCCTTAAAAAATGAAGGAGAATCATTTCTTAACATTGATAAAAATATCCCGATTGATAAATCAGGATGTCAGACACTCACAGCAAATGCTTATCTTGGAGCCTGGGGAATTAAAGAGGCATTAGATGAAGGCGCTGATATTGTCGTATGCCCAAGGGTGACGGATGCTGCAGTAGTCATTGGTCCAGCAGCATGGAAATTTAATTGGAAGAGAGATGATTATGATGCATTGGCTGGTGCATTAGCAGCCGGGCACATCATTGAATGTGGTTGCCAAGCAACTGGTGGAAACTATTCTTTTTTTAAAGAGGTGCCAAGCTTTGATAATGTGGGCTATCCAATAGCTGAAATCAAAAACGATGGAAGTTTTTACATTACCAAGCATCCTGGTACTGGCGGCTTGGTCTCTACTGGAACTGTAACTGCACAGCTTTTGTATGAAATTAGTGCTCCCGCATACTTAAACCCAGATGTCATAGCTCATTTTGATACCTTGAATATTGAGGAAGTTTCTAAAGACAGAGTATATGTATCTGGATGTAGAGGAAGCTCTCCAACAAATACTCACAAAGTCTGTATTAATCTTGCTGGTGGTTATAGAAATGGCATGGAATTTATTCTTACGGGCATAGATATTGAAGAAAAAGCTCAAATTATTACTAATGCATTATTTAACTCTGTTGGAGGCAAAAAACAATTTGATGAAGTTTCAATTTTATTAGATAGAACCGACAAAAAAGATCCAAATTCTAATGAAGAAGCCATGGCCTCTTTGAGGATTTCGGTGAAATCAAAAGATCCGGATTTGGTTGGCAGAATGTTTACAGCAAAGATGATAGAACTAGCTTTAGCCAATTATCCAGGATTTTTTACTGGAGGCGGAGTAAGATCTGGGGGACCTGTCTTAGTCTACTGGCCAGCTTTAATAGATAGCAAGCACATTAAAGAGACTGTTCATATTGATGGCAAAGAAATTGATGTAATGCCAACAAATCAATTGGATTTAGATGAAACTTATTATCAAAAACAACCAATTGAAATACCCCCTCCTCCATCAGGTGAAACTCTTAACAAACCCCTAGGAGAGCTTTTTGGAGCTAGGTCAGGAGACAAAGGCGGTTGTGCGAATATCGGTGTATGGGCAAAAAATGAAAATGCATTTTCTTTTTTGAATAAGTATCTGACTGTAGAAAAAATTAAAGAATTGATGCCTGACATAAGTGAATTTGAAATTGATAGATATGAGCTACCAAATATACTTTCACTCAATTTTTATATCCATGACATATTAGAAGATGGAGTTTCTTCTAATACCAGGAAAGATGGTCAAGCTAAATCTCTTGGGGAATATTTAAGAGCTAAGTATGCAGATATCCCTAAATCTTTATTTGAGGAAAACATATGAGCATAGATAAATTATCTTTAGAGGGTTTGGATTTTCAAGCAACGAAAATTAATATTAAAAATAATATTTTAACCATCACATTAAATCGACCTGAGAAAAAAAATGCATTAAACAATGTGATGGTAAACGAGCTAAATTATGCTTTAGCTTACGCCAAACAAGAAAGAGAAATTAGGGTTGTTGTGATCGATGCTGAGGGAGATATTTTTTGTGCTGGAGCTGATCTACGAAGAGCAAAAGAAGAGTCTAATGTCCCAAAAATAGAGGGGGCAGATGACATCAGTTTTTCCCTAAGAAGACTGCACAAACCAGTAATATGCAAAATTCAAGGCTCTGTCTTGGCTGGAGCCTTGTTGATTTTAACCAATGCAACTCATGCCATAGCAGTTGATACTGCAAAGTTTTCTGCGCCTGAGATACACAGAGGCCTGTGGCCTTTTATGGTCATGGCTGGGTTGTTCAGAGTAATGCCTAAGAGAGCTGGGCTTGATTTTATTATGCGTGGTCAGCCCATTGATGCCAATAAAGCTGAGATATGGGGGTTAATCAATGAGTCTGTTGCGGCTAATGAGCTGGATAAAAGAGTTAGCGAGCTAGCTGAAGAACTAGCTAGTCTAGCCCCAGGAACCATGCAATTTGGTCTCGAGGCATATGAAAAACAAGATGCGTTAGAGTTTGATGAAGCTCTTCCATATTTACAAAAACAAATTGCTAAATGTTTTGAAGGTGATGATGCTAAGGAAGGTATTGCTGCGTTTTTAGAAAAAAGAAAACCAAATTGGAAATAAATAAGGAAGATTTATGGATTTAGAATACGGACCAGAGTATCAAGACTTTACCAAAGAGGTTCAAAGCTTTTGTAAAAAATATGAAGGACTATCTTTCACAGATGGTTCTAATAATCCACTAGGAAGTTCAGGAGGATCTGGTGGACCTAAAATGTCTAGGTCTGAATGGCAAAAAACCTTAATTGAAAATGGTTATTTTGCACGCTCAGTCCCAAAAGAATACGGAGGATATGGCGGTGAAGCAGATATTCTAAAAAGCAGAATTATTGCTGCAGAGTTCTCAAAATCTAATACGCCGGGTCCCATGGGTGGTCAGGGAATTGATATGTTGGTTCCAACATTATTAGAGATGGGTACCAAGGAACAAAAGGAAGCTTATATCAAGCCCACACTTCATGGAGAAATGATTTGGTGCCAAGGTTATTCTGAGCCAAATGCGGGGAGTGATCTGGCAAGTTTACAAACTAAGGGGGAGTTAGTTGGTGATGAATGGGTGATCAATGGTCAAAAAATATGGACCAGTACTGCTCAATACTCACAAATGTGTTTTTGTCTTGTTAGAACTGAGCCGGATGCTCCAAAACACGCTGGAATAAGCTACTTATTGATCCCAATGGACACTCCAGGCATTGAAATTAGACCCCTAGTAGATATGACTTTAAAGGCAGGATTTAATGAAGTCTTTTTTACAGATGTAAAAATCCCTGGCGGCAATATTGTGGGTAAAAGAGGTGAAGGCTGGGCTGTTGCAAATGCAACTTTAGGTCATGAAAGAGGCTCCTTGGCTCCACCAGATGCAACCATGAATAGAGTAAATATGCTTATGCATCTTATGAAAGAAGAAACACTAGATGGCAAGCCATTAATTGAGCACCCAATTTATAGAGATCGATTGATGCAAATTCAAGGCAAAGTTTTAGCCCAGCAATCTCATGCATTAAGACTGCTATCAGCCAAGCTAAATCCTGGAGCTGATGTCAAGATAGGTAAGATGATTCAAAAACTTACCGGAACAGAACTAAGACATGAGCTAGAAGGTCTTGCCATTGATGTGATGGGCGAAATTGGAACCTTGTATGAAGATAGCCCACATCTTAAAAATGATGGCACATGGCAATTCATATACATGTATTTTCTGGGCCTCATTATTGGCGGAGGTACCAGTCAAATTCAAAAGAATATCATTGCCGAACGAGGTCTAGGCATGCCCAAAGAACCAAAAGTAGAAGGAGCATAAAATGTATTTTGGCTTATCAGAAGAACAATCTTTTTTTCAAGACAATGTAAGAAAATATTTAGAAGAACATGCCACGATAGACAATATTAAGCATATTGCTAGCGGCGATGAAAAGAACCTTTCTGCTGAAATTCATCAAGGTTTGCTTAATTTAGGTATTAATGGGCTCTTAATTCCAGAAGAGTTTGGTGGCCTAGGTCTAGATTTACTCTTTGCCGCTGTCGTGTCAGAAGCTTTAGGGGGCGGCGCAGGCCCTACTCCATTTATTGCACCCTATGTTATGGCGCCAATTGCGATTAGACATGCAGGCAGCATGTCACAACATGAGAATTATCTTTCTAAAATCGCCACCAATGAATATCGTTTTGGAGTTGGTTTTAGCGAATTCATAGGCAAAAGAAATGATGCTGGGATAACTTTTTCGGACAATGTATTAAATGGTAGAGCTATGTTTGTGCTCGATGCAAATGATGCAACGCATCTATTGCTTGCAGATGATAAAGGCCAAATATTTGTTGTGGATACCAAATCTGCAAACCTAGAAATAGTCAAACTAACAACAGTTGATAAAACCAGACAATATTCAGAAGTGATTTGCAAAAACTTAGAGGCAGAGCTGCTGGAGAATTCCTCAGACTCAGTAGAACCAATCAACCAAGCAATTGATGCTGGCAGGATTATGCTTGCTGCAGATTCTCTTGGCGCATCACAAACCATGATAGATAAGGCAGTTGATTATGCTAAAGAGCGCAAGCAATTTGGAAGAGCCATAGGATCATTTCAAGCTGTAAAGCATATGTGTGCTGAAATGGCTGCTGATTTAGAGCCTTGCTATGCTTTGGTTTGGCATGCTGCCCATTGCCATGACCATAGTCCTAGTGAAGCGAGATTGATGGCCTGTCATGCAAAAGCACATGTCTCTGAAATGAGCAAAGGTATTGCAAAGAAAGCTACCGAAGTTCATGGCGGCATGGGTTTCACCGACCTACTCGGTTTACACTACTGGTTCAAGCGAATTGGTTTAAATCGTCAAATACTAGGCAGCCCAGAACTTGTAAGAGAAGAAGCATATAAGGCACAGCTTTAAATTAAATTTTTTGTAATTGCTTCTTCAAGGAGATGCAAACGATCATTACCAAAAAACATTTTTCCTTTATAAAAAAAAGTCGGCGAACCAAAGCCTCCCCGCCCAATTAATTCATCAGTATTTTTTATTAAAAGATCTTTGGCCTCCTGTGATGCGATAAATTTTTTAAATTCCTCAGTGTCTAAATTTAAATTTTCGGCAATGTCTAGTAATAAATCTTCCTGGCTGATATCTTGGCCTTCACTCCAGTAGGCCTGAAATACGTTGCTCGCAAACTCAACTAATTTACATTCCGTTTTAGCAAACAAACAACCCCGCATCGCCTTGACTGAATTAACGGGAAATACTTTGGGAAAGCTAATACTAATTCCTCTTACCTCAGACCATAAATTCAAGTCATCATTTGAATAGTTTAACTTTAAGGGGTTAGGCTTTTTTCTGAACTGATATACGTCTTGATTAACGGTATTAAAAACTCCTCCCACGAGTACTGGCTTCCATTCTATTTCTAGGCTATGTCTTTGAGATAATGGTAAAATTTCACTAAATGCTAAATATGTCCAGGGGCTTGAACAGTCAAAGTAAAATTCTATATAGTTAGCAT
>CAYVYQ010000062.1:0-5720 GCA_964455855.1 uncultured Gammaproteobacteria bacterium | reverse complement strand
TGAAAAGAATTGCTGAGCCAGCTGAACTTGCTAAGCCTATAGCTTTCTTGCTTAGCTCAGATGCATCATTTATAACTGGTGCTAGTTTGGTGGTAGATGGAGGCAAGACTGCGGACTTAAATGCTGGTAACTGAAATTAATCCAAATGATGAACTGTGGCTCTCTGAGGTGGAGGCACCACAAATAATTACTGATCCAAACTTGTTTGCATGGGACGATGAGGCCGATCTTGTTATTGCAGGTTTGGGGGGTGCTGGAATTGCTGCGGCTAATGAAGCCTTAGATCAAAACTTAACAGTCATTGGGATTGATAAAACAAGTGGTGGAGGCGCAACAGCTAAAAGTGGAGGAGTTTTTTATGCGGGTGGCGGGACACCAATTCAACATGCAGCAGGCGTTCAAGATACTCCAGAAAATATGTTTAATTACCTTGTCCAAGAAACCGGAGACATTGTCAAACAATCTACTTTAAAGAAATTTTGTAATACATCTGCTGAAAACACTCAATGGCTCATGGATAATGGAGTGCAATTTGATCCCTCATACTACAAAATTAAAACCAGTTATCCTGGAGCTGGGTATTTTTTATATCATTCAGATAACTCTTTGGTCCCTAGCTATATGGAAAAAGCAGAACCTGCTCCCCGAGGGCATAGAGGTTACGAAGAGGGTCCATTCAGACCAATTGGTGTGGGGGGTACAATTTATTATCCATTAAAAAAATCTGCTCTCAAAAAAGGTTTAAAGATCTTTCCTCAAACTGAAGCGCGTTCGCTTGTTATCACTTCTGAGGGAAGAGTTGTTGGAATGAAAGTATTAATGCTGCCATCAGGAAAATTATCTCAAAAACACAAATCATTGACTTCACGTGGAGAGATGCTGCAGATGCTTCTTCCACCCTCTTATCCAGGGTCGAATTTATTACAATTAATTGGCGGTGTATTTATTAAAAGAGCTCAAAGAATTGAACGAAATCATAGAGAGGTTAAATATATCAGAGCAAAAATGGGAGCTTGTCTTTCTACAGGCGGTTTTATTTTTAATCGTTCTATGGTGAAAGAATATGCTCCAAAATATTATGATGGGATGCCATTAGGCACTCCAAATGATCAAGGATCTGGAATTCGACTCGGACAAAGCGTAGGCGGAAAGACCGATCATATGGATCGAGTTACAGCATGGAGATTTTTAAATCCACCTTTAGCTTTTGCGCAAGGAATAGTGGTAAATAAGAATGGTCGCAGGTTTTGTAATGAAATGGTTTATGGAGCAACTCTAGGCGATGCTATGTGTGAAAAAAATGATGGTAAAGCTTATTTAATAGTTGATGAAAAATTATTCAACGATGCAAAAAAACAATCAAAAGAGGCCCTTCCTTTTCAAAGAGATATGGCTAGGATGCTGATGTATTTCAACGCCAAAAAGAAAAATAATTTAATAGACTTAGCTAAAGTCTATAACCTGCCAGCAGATTCACTTTCTGAAGAAATTAAGAAATATAATCAAGCAGCTCGATCTCAATCACCTTGCGAATTTGGTAAAGGTGCGACTGATGTTCAGGAGCTTAATGGCCCATTTCATATTATGGATATCTCAATTGATTCAAAACTTGCCCCACTGACTACACTGACCCTGGGTGGATTGATGGTGAATGAAGAAACTGGAGAGGTATTAAATCAAGACAACGAAGAGATCAAAGGATTGTATGCTGCCGGAAGAACTGCAGTTGGTATTTGCTCAAATATTTATGTATCTGGGCTTTCAATAGCTGACTGTATTTTTTCTGGAAGGAGAATAGGACAACATTTAAGAAAAGGAGATAAATTATGAATTTAGATTTTGCTTCAGTATGGGAATTAGTTGCAGATTTGGTACCAGAGAATGATGCGCTTATTTGCGGGGAAGAAGTTGTCTCATGGAAGGATTATGACCTACGATCAAGCAAGATCGCTGCTGCCCTATCAAGCAAAGGTTTGGGGCCAAATTCTAAAGCAGGACTGTATTTGAATAACAGCAATGAATACCTCATTGGTCAAAATGCAATATTCAAAATTGGTGGCGTTCCTATTAATGTAAATTATCGGTATGTCGAGGAAGAGCTTATTTATTTATTGGATAATTCTGATGCCGAAGCAGTTTTCTATCATGCTTGCTATAGCTCACGAATTAAAGAAATTGCAAAATCCTTGCCCAATATAAAAGCATGGATTGAGGTGCCTGATGGAACCGCATCTAACTTTGATGAAGGAATGAAATATGAAGAAATTTTAAAAGATTACTCTCCAATGGATAGAATTAATAGAGATCCAGAAACTGTTTATATGCTCTATACCGGCGGGACAACTGGTATGCCAAAAGGAGTAATGTATAAGCAAGGAGAATTTCTAGCATTTTTATTTAGAACACTAAAAGCTATGGGATACGATGTTCCTGAAGATCTCAATAATTTAGAAGAATCTATCATGGCATCCAAAGCTAATGATCAATTCATTAAAAGCTTGGTTGGCTGTCCATTGATGCATGGAACTGGAATGTGGTTAGGCGCATTTCTTCCTTTGCTTTTAGGAGGAACAGTAATTACCACATCTAACCTCGGGTTTGATCCTGATCAATTATGGAGGCAAGTGCAAGACAAGAACGTTACAAATATTGTGATTGTGGGAGATGCTTTTGCGAGACCGATGCTTGATGCTTTAGATAGAGCAGAAGACTCTGGTAGCCCATATAATATCAACTCTGTTCAAGCAATTATCTCAAGTGGTGTTATGTGGAGTTCCGAAGTAAAAAACGGCTTGCTAAAGCATCATGATATGAAATTGATGGATACCATGGGTTCAACTGAAGGCGGAATAGGAAGCTCAATTGCAACTAGAGATAATCCATCAGAGACTGCAAAATTTTCAATAAATCCCGGGGTAATAGTTCTTGCTGATGATGGAGAGATATTAGAGCCTGGATCAAAGAAAATTGGTCTACTTGGAACTTCAGGACTTGTGCCAGTAGGCTATTACAAGGATGAAAAAAAATCTGCAGAAACTTTCAAAGAGATCAATGGTGTCAGGTATAGCTTTCCTGGAGACTATGCAAAACTTGAGAGCGATGGGAGCATCACCCTTCTTGGTCGAGGAAGTAACTGTATTAACTCAGCAGGCGAAAAGATTTATCCTGAGGAAGTAGAGGAAGCATTAAAGAAAAACAAAGATGTTTTTGATTGCCTTGTGGTGGGATTGCCTGATGAAAGGTTTGGGCAAAAAATTGTTGCAGTTGTGTCAACGGTTAGTGGTAAAGTCTTAAAAGAAGAAGAATTGATTGAAGATACTCGAAGTATTATTGCCGCATACAAATTACCTAAATCAGTAATCTTTGCAGATGAAGTGCAAAGAGCCCCAAATGGAAAAGCTAATTATAAGTGGGCAAAATCTTTTGCTGAAGAGCACTTGTCATAAATTAATTTTAGTAAATGCAAAGATTTAAAAATAAAATCGTGGTTATCACTGGCGCAGGATCGGGTATTGGGCGGTCAACTGCCTTAAGGCTAGACTCTGAAGGGGCTGATCTATTAATGATAGATAAAAATCAAGGCGACCTTGATGAAACAAAAAAAATGCTAAAAAATAAAAATTCATCTGCGCATGTTGTAGATATCTCATCAATTACTAGCACTAAAAATTTTTTTAAAGATTTAGAAAAGAATTATAAAAGACTCGATGTATTGATTAATATCGCAGGCATTCTTCGCTTTGATAATTCCCATGAAGTTGAACTGGAGAATTGGAATCAAATTCTAGATATAAATTTGACAGGTACTTTTTTTATGTGCAGACATGCCCTGCCACTTTTACTAAAATCCAAGGGAGCCATTGTAAATGTATCCTCTACAGCTGCATTGGGAGCTCATGCATGGACAGCAGCTTATAGCGCCTCAAAAGGAGGAATAAGCGCATTCTCAAAAACCCTTGCGGTCGAATATGGAATGAAAGGATTAAATATCAATTGTGTGTGCCCTGCTTCAATTGAAACCCCTATGTCATCCAATCCGGTGATGCCAAAAGATATTGATACTCGCTTGCTAAAGAAAATCATGCCTCTTGATGGGGTAAATAGGTCACCGGATGATATAGCAAGTACAATTGCTTTTTTAGCATCAGATGATGCAATTCATATTAATGGTATTGATTTAAGGGTTGACGGAGGCCTGCTCACATAAACATGAAACTCTTAGCATTACTGGTGATGGCTTTTGCATTAAATGTAGAGGCTACAATCTATAATTCCAAAGCAATTGTTCACCCTGAGGTTGGTCAAAATGGCATGGTTGTGTCTCAGCATTACCTTGCAACAAATGCTGGTCACTCCATCCTTGCAGAAGGCGGCAATGCTTATGATGCATCTATAGCGGTTGCATTTGCTTTGGCCGTAGTCCTGCCAAGAGCTGGCAATATTGGCGGCGGTGGATTTATGGTCATGTTTGATGAGGCTTCACAAGAAAGCTATAGCATTGATTATAGAGAAACAGCCCCTGAAGCCGCATCGAAAAATATGTTTCTTGCATCAGATGGATCTGTAGACAAAAAGAGGGCTACACAAGGAGTCCTATCAATTGGGGTTCCTGGAACAGTTTATGGGATGTGGGAAGTACATAAGAAATTCGGTAGCTTGCCTTGGTCTGAATTATTGGCCCCTGCAATTAAATTAGCCGAAGATGGTTTTCTTGTTTCTCCATTCATGGCTGATGCTCTTAATAAGAGATATAAAAAACTTGGAAAGTATAAGAATTTTAAAAATATTTTTTACTCAAATTATCCAGTTCAAATGCACCAGAGACTCAAGCAGCCCAACCTAGCCAAAACGTTGAAAACAATCTCTGCAAATGGAGTTAAGGGCTTTTATGAAGGTGAGGTAGCGACAAAGATAGATACTTTTATGAGAGAAAATGGTGGATTGATTACTAAGAAAGATTTAAAAAATTATCGTCCAATCTGGCGAGAAACTCTTCAAGGTAATTTTGATGAGTACAAGATAGTAACCATGGGGCCACCCTCTTCTGGCGGCGTTCACATAATTCAGATGCTAAATATTCTAGAAAATTATGACTTAGTCATGATGGGACATAACTCTCCAACCTATACAGCATTACTCACAGAATCAATGAAGTATGCATATGCTGATAGATCAAAATACTTGGGTGATCCAGGCTTTTTTAATGTTCCAGTTCAATCACTTATCAGTAAAGAATACGCTGAAAAAATATATAATAAGATCAAGCTTAATTCGATTACACCCTCTGACAAGGTTCTTCCTGGATCTGAGTTAAAGCATGAAAGTTTGGATACGACTCATTTCTCAGTTGCTGATAAAGATGGAAATATTGTTTCAAATACCTACACATTAAATTCAGGCTTTGGTTCTGGCGTGATAGTTGATGGAACTGGAATTTTAATGAACAACGAGATGGATGACTTTGTTTCAGCTCCTGGAGTACCCAATCAATTTGGATTGATTGGAGGAGAAGCAAATAAAATTGAGCCATTCAAGAGACCGCTAAGCTCTATGACACCAACCATAGTCCTTAAAGATGGTAAGCCTGTATATGCAACAGGATCACCAGGTGGCTCTAGAATTATTACAACCGTTCTTCAATTTCTTTTAAATACTCTAGTTTTTAAAATGGAAATCTCTGATGCAACTGTTGTTCCTAGAATACATCATCAATGGAAACC
>CAYVYQ010000061.1:0-5766 GCA_964455855.1 uncultured Gammaproteobacteria bacterium | reverse complement strand
GCCACGTGATAAAGCATCTCAAGTGAGTTAATAAACTTTTTGCCTGCTTCATGGCCGCCTTTAATCTCAAATCCTAAAAGACCACCGCAACCATTGGATAAATATTTATCCGCTCTTTCTTTGGGCAAGCCAGAAGCTACCCCGGGATAAGCCACTCTTTCAACCATAGGGTGCTTGCTGAGGTGCTCTGCAACTTTTTGGCCATTTGCAGAATGCTCTTTCATTCTTAAATGTAATGTTTCCAGACCTTGAATAAACATGAAGGCATTAAAAGGACTCATTGCAGCCCCCATATCTCTAAGCAATGTAGTTCTTGCTTTTAAAATATATGCTATTGGCCCTAATGCCTTAACTGCTTCAGTCCAAACCACACCATTATAGTTTGGATCAGGCTGATTAAGCTTGGGTTGTCTTTCAGGATGAGCTTCCCAATCAAAGTTTCCACCATCAACAAGAACTCCACCAATCGAAGTACCATGACCACCAATATATTTTGTAGCTGAATGCAAGATAATTGCTGCCCCATTATCAAATGGACGACAGATCAAAGGCGCTGCTGTATTGTCAACAATTAATGGAATGCCTAGAGGCCTGCCAAGATCTGCAACCTCTTGTAATGGGAATACTTGAAAGCTTGGGTTAGGAAGAACTTCTCCATAATAAGCTCTTGTCTTATCATCTGTGGCATCAAGAAAGTTTTGTGGATCACTAGGATCAACAAATCTAACCTCTATACCCATATCAGAAAATGGATTTTTAAATTGATTGTAAGTCCCGCCATATAGATGTGATGAGGCAACAAAATTATCGCCATGACTGCATAAATTCTGAATTGCATAAGCTGAGGCCGCTTGTCCTGAGGCAAGGCCTAACGCTGCAACTCCTCCCTCTAATTCAGCAACTCTTTCCTCAAAAACTGCATTTGTAGGATTCATAATCCTTGAATAAATGTTTCCTAATTCACTTAAAGCGAATAAATTTGCAGCATGATCAGTATCATCAAATTGATAGCTAGATGTCATGTGTATTGGAACAGTTACAGAATTAGTTGTTTCGTCTTTTCTCCAACCAGCATGAAGCGCAATAGTAGCTGGGTTAGTATATTTTTTGGTGGTCATTTTATTCTCCAGTAAATTTATTAAATTAGTTCAAACTGAAAAGATTTATATTTTGGAATCTTATTTAGCAACATTTATATAGCGCTTGCAAGCCAGTCAAAACTGCGCTGAGGTTATTATAAACATATTTAAATATTTATCTCAGAAAAATTAAATTTGTAGTATAGCTACAAAAAAGTATATTAATTTAACCTTTAGATTAAGCTTTTTTTAAATTTATTGACAATTTTAATGGAATATTTTTCAATGCACTACATGTTCATTAAAAGGATTATAAAATGGCTAAAAAATATGTAAATTTCAGAGTTGGTGGTTCCCCCTACAAAGTTACCGATGATTATTCTGTTTGGACTAATGATTTATTAGGTAAAATCATAGCCAGTAAAACTGTAATACAACCTGGAAAATCTACGGTTGGTCATAGACTTAGTGATTCAGATGTTGTTTATATTATTGTTAATGGCAGAGGAATGATGGAAGTTATTGAATACATGAATTCAATGGAAGGTCATGGTAAAGATCCCAGTCAGGGCATCGAACATCAGGATTCATTTTCGTTAACTGCAGGCGACGTAATTCTAGTTCAATCCGGGGACTTCGTTAAAGTAATAAATGAATCAGAGCATGATCAACTTACTTATTTAAGAGTCTTCGACAGAGAAGGTTGGAGAATTTAATTTAGCTTGGAGGGCTTGATTCATTTCTTAACAACTCAACTGCCTCATCAATTGAATAAGTATTGGTCTCATTTTCACGGAGATTTCTAATAGATACAGTCCCTGCTGCCATTTCTTCTTTACCAATCACCGCCATCAATGGGACCTTAGCATTGCTGTGTTCTCTAATTTTATAACCGATTTTTTCATTTCTACTATCTAGCTCAACACGTAAATTAATTGCATTAAATTTTTCTTTTAAAGTCATTGCAAACTCATTAGCTTCTTCGGTAACTGTTAAAATTGATAATTGGATAGGGGCTAACCATAAAGGCAATTTGCCGGAATAATTTTCAATTAAAATGCCAATAAACCTTTCAAAAGAGCCAAGAATTGCTCTATGCATCATGACAGGTTGATGCTTGGCGCCATCTTCCCCTATGAACTCAGCATCTAATCTATCAGGCAGATTAAAATCAGCTTGGAAAGTTCCACATTGCCATTCACGACCAATTGCATCAGTCAAAACAAAATCAAGTTTTGGGCCATAAAAAGCCCCATCTCCTGCATCAACCGTATAAGGGATATCAAGTTTTTTAATTGCATTTTCTAATGCAGTCTCTGCTTTATCCCAAACTGCATCTGATCCAACCCTTGTTTCAGGTCTAGTTGATAATTTTATATCAAAGGATTCGAAGCCAAGCTCAGTATAAATCTCGGACAACAGTGCTATGAAGCCAGCTGTTTCGCTCTCAATTTGATCTTCAGTGCAAAAAATATGGCCATCATCTTGAGTAAAGCCTCGAACCCTCATTAGGCCATGCATGGTACCGGAAGCTTCATACCTATGACAGGAACCAAATTCTGCAAGTCTCACAGGAAGGTCTTTGTAGGATTTAAGACCTTGATTATAGACTTGCACATGACAGGGGCAGTTCATGGGCTTAAGAGCATTAACTCTTTTTTCATTAGCATGCTCTTCATCAATTTCAGTGATGAACATATTTTCGCGATATTTGTCCCAGTGGCCTGAAGCCTCCCAAAGTTTACGATCAACAACTAAAGGAGTATTAATTTCTTCGTATCCATTAGCAATTTGCTTGTTGCGTATGTAGTTTTGCAAAGCTACATATATAGACCAACCTTTTGCATGCCAAAAAACCATTCCAGGCGCCTCTTCTTGCAAATGGAACAAATCCATTTCTTTGGCAAGTTTGCGATGGTCTCGCTTTTCTGCCTCTTCCAAAAGAGTTAAATATTTTTTTAAATCTTTTTCATTTTTCCATGCCGTGCCATAAATCCGAGATAGCATTTCATTTTGCGAATCTCCTTTCCAATATGCGCCAGCAATCTTGGTAAGTTTGAAGGCTCCGACCTTATCTAAGCTTGGTAAATGAGGCCCACGACAAAGGTCTGTAAAACCAGTATCACCTTGATTGTAGAGTTGAAAATTATCTTCTTGCTCAGACTCTTCGATGATCTTAACTTTGTAATCTTCGTTGGTGTCAGCAAAGTTCTTGATCGCCTCTTTCTTTGAATGAATCGTTTTAGTAATGACAGATTTTTCAGCAACAATCTTCTCCATTTCTTTTTCAATTTTTGGTAAATCGTCTATAGAAACCCTCTCATCAGATAAAAAATCATAGTAAAAACCATTTTCAATAGTTGGGCCGATGGCTAATTTGGCTTTTGGATAAAGATTTTTTATAGCGCGAGCTAGCACCTGAGCCGCAACTGTGTGGCGCATAATTTCTAGGCCTTCATCTGAATCAATTGTAAAAATAGAGATATTGGCATCCTGAATCACAACGTCACTCAGGTCTCTTTGCTCACCATTTACACTAAACGCAACAGCAGCTTTAGCCAGACCAGCGCCAATCATATTTGCAATTTCAAACCCGCTGACACCAACAGGAGCCTGCTTCTGAGATCCGTCAGGGAGTGTGATTGTGATTTCTTTGCTCATGGTATTGGTCCTTGCGCCCTATTCTAATATTTTTAACTCGAAAGGTATATTTTCAGTAGCACTTTATATTGAACACTCTTTAATTTAACATGAAGAAACGTTTTAATTTACAAAGTTTAGGAGTCATTATGGCAGTAAGTGTTTTACTTAGCGGAACGTTAAAGGATGGTTTGGTCGATCAGTTTTCGGGAATTTGTACTGAGGCTTTTCATGTCACTCGTGCATTTGATGGGTGTCAAAATATTAATCTTACATTGCATGTTGAAGATCCTCATAAATTTGTTCTTACAGAGGTTTGGGATTCAAAAGAGCACTATGAAAAATATTTGGCTTTTAGAACAGAAGATGGAACTGTTGGGGCTATTGGCGAGATGTGCGTTGATGGGCCGAATATAGATATATTTGATATTACAGACGCTTAACACAAGCCTTCTTAGTTAAACGGATATAACAACTCCCTCCTAAGGAGTAGTTCTAGGTTCGATTCCTGGAGAGGGCACCAAATTTAGAAGAAATGATGTTAAAAAAAATATTAGTTCTACTGACAATCATTGCTTTGATTATGATCTTTATGTACAAAGATTTGTATACTCGGGTGACAGTTATCGGGACTCTTTTTTCAGGAGAAGAGCAGTATGAAAATTTAAATAGGTTCTATAAATTCATTGATTCGTCAACTTTATCGCCCTCTTCTAATCCTTTAAATTTTAAATCCAGCAAAACTATATCTTTACCAGCAAGCTTTAATTTCAATGATACAGTAATTGGGACTGAGAATTTTCTCCAGCGAACAGACACTAGCGCTTTATTGATTCTACAAAATGGAAGAATTCAATTTGAAAAGTACTGGTTAACTGGAGGAGAAAATGTTCAGTGGATGTCTATGTCTGTTGCCAAAAGCTTTATTTCTGCTCTAGTTGGCATTGCAATAAGAGATGGTCATATCAACAATATAGAAGAAGCAATTTCAGATTATGTGCCTGAATTAAAAAATTCACCATATAACAATGTGCGTATAAAAGATGTGCTACAAATGTCTTCTGGCGCATCATGGAACGAGGATTACAGTGATCCTGAATCAGATATCAATCGATGGGCTAAAATTTTTGCTTTGGGCGGTTCGTTCGATGAATTTATTCAAACCTTAAGTGATGACTTCAAACCTGGAACAAGAAATCATTACAATTCTATGGATACTCAAGCTCTTGGCATGTTAGTTAATCGGGCCACAGGAAAAACAATTACTAACTACATGACAGAAATGCTCTGGCATCCGATGGGGGCTTCTAATGAGGGTTATTGGCTACTTGATTCTGAAGGCATGGAAATGGCATTTGCTGGACTAAATATCACTGCAAGAGATTATGCAAAATTTGGAGAGCTTTACCGTTTAGATGGCAAATTAAATGGACAACAAATTGTTCCTGAATCTTGGGTAAAAGATTCGATCACCCCAGATGGACCACATCTAACTCCAGGGAATAATCCTCTTTCTGATTACCCCTTGGGGTATGGCTATCAGTGGTGGGTGCCTGGAGGTGACAAAGGTGAATTCATGGCAATTGGGGTTTACAACCAAATGATTTATGTTGCACCAGAATCTAACATGGTAATTGTAAAATTATCTGCTAACAGCTCATATGGGACTGATGAAGATACAGATATGGCGAGCGAACTTGAGACAATTGAATTTTTTAGAGCTATTGCAAACAAGAACCTTTAATTAATTTACTCTTTATTTTGTAAAAGAGATTTAAAAACAATCCAAAGCATCCAAAACCATATGAATGGTTAGACCAATTCCAATTAATCTAGTTTTTGAAAAAAAACTCATAGCTAGATAGATGCCAATAAACCAATACTGATGGAGGGGATGGAATCCTATGCTGCAACGATTAGCGTCGTAAATTGGACTTGCCAATAAATGATCCAAGTCAACCAGCATGGTTGCTATCATTATTAAATAAGACAACTTCCAATTTTCTTTAAAAAATAGAAAAGCAATTAATAAAGGAGCTATAAAATG
>CAYVYQ010000060.1:0-5856 GCA_964455855.1 uncultured Gammaproteobacteria bacterium | reverse complement strand
TGATTTAAAGTAAGAGAAAAATTGCGTAAATTATACCACCAGCAAACAATCCTGCTATTAAATCATCAAGAAGAATACCAAGGCCACCTTTAACATTCTGATCTGCCCACGAAATTGGCCATGGCTTCCAAATATCAAACAATCTAAAGAGCAAAAAAGCACCTATGTAGGTGAAGACTTCGTGAGTAACGAAAGACAAAGCTACGAGCATTCCCGCTACCTCATCAATTACAATTGATGAATGATCTTTGGAGTCACTGTCTTGCGATGCTTGAGAGCATATTAACCAAGAAAATAAGATAAAAACTGGCAAGATAATATATACAGACGAGTGTAAGAAATCTGCAAAATACCAAATGAGTAAAGCGGCTAGACTTCCCCAGGTACCTGGTGCTGGTCTAATTAAACCCACACCAAACCATGTAGCAAAAAGGTGAGAGGGTTGTTTTAAATTTGGGAAATTCATTTTACTGAAAATGATCCCAGCCTTTGAGTAAGCCAATATTATTATTTGAGATTGTTAGTCTTTTTCCGCCCATAATACCAATAGTATGACATTTTTTATTGCAGGACTTTAGAGTGGCCTGGAGTGTTAATAATTTTTTTGGAGGTACTGTGTAGAGAAGCTGATAGTCATCTCCAAATTCTAAGCATTGCTTAACATATTGTTTTGTAGCCAAAGGCACTTTAGCTAAATCTAGGTCACAGCCAACTCCTGAGCTTGAAATGAGATGAGAAAGATCTTGGATGATTCCATCGGAAATATCAATGGCAGAAGATGCAAGGTTAGAAATAACTCTCCCATAAGTTATTTGAGCAGAAGGAAATAAATATGGTTTAGTTTTATTATTTACCAAACCGCTTTTCTTGTATTCTTTAAAACCAATATACCCATGGCCTATGACATCAGATAAACATAAAATATCACCAGGCTGTGCATTTGATCTTAATAATATTTTTTTCTCTGGCTTACCCAAAACTGTGACGCTAATTTGCAAAGGACCTTTTGCAAGATCGCCTCCAATAAGTGGGAACTTATACTCCTTAGAAATTTTTTGCAGTCCCTTTCTAAAGGCTTTCATCCACTCTGCATTAAAGCTAGGCATTACCAATGAGAGGTTGAAAGCTACAGGGTTACCACCCATTGCTGCTATATCACTTAGAGCAGTTGCAACAGATCTATATGCAATTGACTCAGCAGGCATGGATTTTAAAAAATGCACACCAGATACAGAGGTATCTGTGCTAATGAGTAACTTTGAATTGGCTGCGATAACCGCGCAGTCATCTCCAATGGAAAGATTGATGCCATTGGTGGATAAATAAGAAGCACCTATGCCAGATAGGTACTTCTTAATAATTGAAAATTCTGAACTTATATTAACTTGGGTATCTTTCGAATAAACCAGTTGCGCCCATTCCACCCCCAACGCACATGGTTACAATACCAAATTGTTTATCTTGATTGTTCAGCTCACGGACAATGTGCCCGACTTGTCTAGATCCTGTCATGCCAAATGGATGTCCGATTGAAATTGAGCCACCATTTACATTAAGCTTGTCCATTGAAATACCAAGTTGATCACGGCAGTAGGCAACTTGCACCGCAAAAGCTTCATTTAGCTCCCAGAGATCAATATCATCGACGCTCATGTTATGAGATTTTAAAAGTTTAGGCACAGAAAAAACTGGTCCAATTCCCATTTCATCTGGTTCACAGCCCATGGTTGTAAATCCTCGAAAATAAGCCATTGGTTTTAAGCCTAATTCTAGAGCTTTTTCTTCACTCATAACAAGCGTTACTGAGGCACCATCTGAAAGCTGGGATGAATTACCTGCGGTAACTGATCCATTCTCAGGATCAAATACTGGCTTAAGTGCTGCCAAGCCCTCTAAAGTTGTTCCAGGTCTATTGCACTCATCTTTATCAACTGTGTAGTCAACTTCTTTAGATTCACCTGTCTCTTTATTCATAAGCATCATCTTTGTATCCATCGGGATAATTTCATCAACAAACTTACCTGCTTCTTGAGCTGCTGCAGTTCTTGTTTGGCTTTCAAAAGCAATTTCATCTTGGGTTTCTCTTGAAACGTTGTATCTGTTAGCAACACACTCAGCAGTGATTCCCATTGGGTGATAAATACCAGGATGGCTCTCTGCTAACTTTTCATTAACAAAACCATCCATGTTTTGCTTACCAGAAAGCATGGTAATTTGCTCGACACCGCCAGCTATAACTGTGTCATAGCAACCTGCCATAATCTGACTTGCAGCCATTGAGATAGATTGAAGTCCAGAAGAACAATATCTATTGACGGTTGTACCTCCAACAGTCAGTGGTAAGTTTGAAAGAACTGCTGCGTTTCTTCCAATATTGTGGCCCATAGCGCCCTCAGGATTACCGCAACCCATAATGACATCTTCAACCATTTCCGGAGGCAGATTAGGATTTCTATCTAACATACCATTAATTATGTGAGCCAACATATCGTCGGGACGAGTCATGTTAAAGCCACCCCTGTGCGATTTTGCTAGACCAGTTCTGACACTGTCTACGATAACTGCTGTTTTCATATTGTTCTCCAAATATATTTAAAAACTAAAGATATATATTGACATAAATAGTGCCAATAAAAAACTTACAAGAAGCTTATTCTAAACGATCGTCTTCATTACTTAAAGACTTATACCAATTAGGTATTAAGTCAATTTCTAGCTCCTTTGCCTTTGCAAAAATATATGGCAAAGTTATGGGGCTAAAAGGCAGAATTAGCAAAATGCCTAAACCTAGATTTTTAAGAATTTGGCGTAATTGAGAATTGGCTAATTCTAATTCACTCTCAGACACAGATCCTTCAACGAACTTAAGATATGTATCAAGCATTTTTTTATTTTCACGATTTTCTTCAAGAAAGCTCTCTTGAAGTTTTGCTAGAATTCTATTAAATCGTTTGGTAAAAATTTTCATCAAAAAAAAGCCCGGATTATTTCCGGGCTTTATTATATCTAAAATGAATGATTAAAAATTCATTCCAAAATTAATACCAAAGATTTTAGGATCTATGGCAACACCATTCTGGAAACCACCAACCGTTACATCAGTTGAGTAGTATGCATAAATGTGATCCTCGTCACCCATATTTCTTACATAAGCCCCAACAAACCAGGCCTCAGAAACAGGAGTGTATTTCACGGACAAATCAATCAGACTTACATCCTCTATATGACCACGAGGACGATTAAACGCTGTACTGTAATAATCATCTCTGTATGAATAATCCATTCTAAATGACCATGATCCAGATGCTGTATCAACAAACTTAGTCACGCCTAGTCTGTAGTTAAGCTCAGCAGCCATCGGAAGTGAGTTACCAGATAAATCTGCTTCAACTCCGTCTGTTAATGGGCATGGAAGTGTTGTTGAATCCAAGCCAAAGAATGGAACTGTACACAGAGGTCCAAAAGATTTGAACATGTAGCCAGCATCTGTAGGTGTATATAAAACCAAAGCACCAAGCAGAGGATTTTGCGCAGCTATTCCAAGATAGCAATCATTTGAAGGAGCTGCTTGCCCAACAAAAACTAAAGGATTACAAGTAGCTATCAAAGGTGCAAAGTCAGAGAAGAACCCAGTGGCTCCAGCTGGTAGCGGCAGCTTTGTAGTAGCTTGATTAGGATTGAGCGGATCAACAGATTTGAAGTCTTCAATATTAGTGCTTGTGTTTGATACAAAACCATCAATTATCAAGGTATCAGATAACAACAATGTAAATTCAGCTTCAATACCCTCAATTTTTACATCAGCATTTTGATTAATAGAAGCACGATTGACGATTTGTGAAAGCTGTAGGCCTTCATAATCATTAGTATAAGCAGATACATTTAATTGAAGAGCTCCGTCCATTAGAGTGCTTTTCAAGCCTATCTCAAACACGTTCGCAACTTCTGAGTCAAAAGTTTCCAAGCCTGCAATATCAGTGGTGTTAAAACCACCAGGCTTAAATCCAGTTGAATAAGTTGCATATAGAAGCTGATTTTCATTGAGCTGATGATCAAGGCCTAGTTTGTAGGTTGATTCTTCAGCAGCATAACTTCTAGGTATTGGAGCTGGTTTGACTGATCCATAATAGCCAGCACCCTGATTTTGTAGATCAAGCAAAGAGTTAAATGCTTTGTCATTGATTTCAAATTCAGTATAACGACCGCCAACTGTCAAAGTTGTAGCATCGTCAAGATCAAAGTACATTTCACCATAGACAGCCTCACTACTTCTATTAATGTTGCTGTCAACATGGAAGTATTGTTGCCAATCAGCTAAATGTCTTGGTCCAATGGTCGCATCAGCAGCAGCTTTACCACCATTTTTAGCACTATTTAATACAAAGCCTTGAGCTTGAGCTGGAGGCAATAAGCCAGCCAATACAAGTTGTGTTGCTTGCGCACTAGCTACTGGTAAAGTCTGGAACCAACCTACCCAAAACGGTGCTCCACCATATGGTGCAGCATCAGGGAAAATTGCGCCAACAGGTCCTGTAGAAACGTCACCCCAATAATTCATATATGGAGTTCCAATGTTGTAATTAGTTTCACTATCTGCGGAAGAAGAGAACAGACCAAAAGTGAAGTTAAATGCTCCATCATAATCAGATGAAAACCTTAACTCATATTGCTGCCATTCAGATTCATTGAAAGATCTATCCATAGCCTGATCGCTTGTATAGGTTTTCATGCCCAGAGCTGCTCCAGCCATATTTCCTTTGCTTTGATCATAGAAGATATTTGATGTTATTGGACCCATTGAATATGGAACTACAGATACAGAATGATCGTAATCTGCAAAATCCTCATATTCTCTAGTGTGATATGAATAGGTAAAGACCATATTCATGGTGTCTGATAAAGCACTATTAATTTCAAATACTGTGTTTTGAAGAGTGGCTTCATGAGTTGGTTCAAAATCTAAGTTAACGCTTCTTAAATCAGATGAAGGGTTGTTCTCATAGATCGTATAATCTAAGCCAGTGTTTTGGAATTGAAGGTAAGGGACCCAATGACCATAACTACCTGGAGACCACACCGCATCATTTCCATTTTCAAATGGACTACAGCCATAGAATTTATCTTGCTTACAAAACTGTCTTGCTGCTCTTAATCGATTATCATCTGCTGCAGTTGTTTCATAAATTAACGTCATGGTTGTGTCATCTGAGTAATCAAACTCAAAAGACATCCTGCCACCTTGAGTATTTCTATCATCAAGTTTATTGCCTGTATGATTATTAGTTACGAAACCCTCTCTTTGGAGTGAGGCAAATGCAAACCTTGATCTTAATCTATCTGTTAGAGGTAAATTAACAGCCCCTTCTAATCTTAATGAATCATAATCAGCAATATCTGCTTTTAGATAGCCTCCTGCTTCGGCATCAGGTCTTTTTGTAATCATTTGAATCAAACCACCAGTGGTTCCTGCTCCGAATAATGATCCTTGAGGCCCACGAAGAACCTCTACACGCTCAACATCAAAAAACTCTTGCTCATAAAGACCACTAGCAGATGCTGTTTGACCATTCCAGAAATATCCAATACTTGCACTCGCAGAATTACCTACAGCAAAGTTACCAATACCCCTTAAAGTAATAGCAGAACCTGAATAAGCTCCTTTTGCAAAACCTAATGTTGGCACTGCAAACTGAAGATCTTCAAAGTTTTCAATTTGTTTTACTTCAAGATCAGCGCCTGTTATCGCAGTAATAGTAATCGCAGTATCTTGTAGATTTGTTTCTTTTCTTAGAGCAGTAATAACAACCTCTTCAATCTCTCGAGCTGAATCCTCTTGAGCCATGGTTGGTATTGCAC
>CAYVYQ010000059.1:0-5918 GCA_964455855.1 uncultured Gammaproteobacteria bacterium | reverse complement strand
CAGTTTCAATCAAGAGACCAGGATGATATCTCTATGGAGGTCAAGCTAAGCAGCGATCAGAACCAATCCAGCAGATGGTTGATTGGTGCTTATTACGCCGAAATTGAAAGAGATGTTGCTGTCTCATATGGTGCAGATCTTGGTCAGGGGTTTGAATACAAATCTTACGTTCCAGCTTCAGGCAAGAACCCAACAGATTTAATGTTTGATGATAGTTTTAACACTGATGTTTTCTCTATCTTTGGTCAATATTCTGTTGATCTTTCAGATGTAACGGAACTTTCTCTTGAGGGTAGATATGATAAAGAAAAACGCTCTGTAAATAACAATGTTCCTGGAGTTGCATCTGCTCTATATTATGGAGGCGGGGCTCCAATTAACCCTGCTATGGCAGCTGTTGGTGATACTATTCCATCACGTGATAAATCATTTGACCAGTTCCAGCCAAAAATCTCATTAACGACTACTGGTGAAAATACTACCGTATACGCATCCTATGGAGTTGGCTTTAGATCAGGCGGATTTAACTCCTCTGGAAGTGCTGCAACAACAGAGTTTTGGTTAAACTCAGGTAATCCGTTTGGTCTTGGGGTAGTTGGCGCTCAGTTAGGCGTATCTGACACATTCAAGAAAGAGGTCTCAAAATCTTTTGAGCTTGGTTTCAAGGGTAGATATCTTGATGGCAGGCTTGAAGTTAACGGAGCCATTTTTGAAACTGATGTCGATGACAATCAATTCTTTGAATTTTTTGCAGGACCTTGGGGTCTCTTAAGAGTTGTAACGAATATCGATCAACTTGATATATCAGGTTCTGAGCTAGATTTTAAATATGCTGTATCTGATAATTTAACCCTTGATGGCGGATTGGGTTTTACTGATGGAGAAATCAAGAAAAATGCTCACAGGCCAAATACCGTTGGTAATAATGCGCCACTAGCTCCAGAGCATACCTATAATCTGGGTCTTCAATACGAAACATCTTTCTCAGCTAATTATGATCTAGTCTTGCGAATGGATTATATGGAGGTTGGAGAAACTTGGTTCCACACCGTGCAAGACGATCAGCAACCTGCTGTTTGGACTGCTTTATTGGGCTTCCCAGTCGCTTCAGATATGACAAGATCGGTGAGAGATCCATATGAATTAATTGATTTTAGAGCATCGCTGATTGGAGAAAAATTAAGTCTTACTCTTTGGGGAAGAAACATCACTGATGAAGAATACCTTGCTGAGGTGATTCCAGCCCCAGAATTTGGTGGATCATTTATCCATGAAGCACCTTATGCTACTTATGGAATAGATTTAAAATATAATTTTTAATTTTATAGATAAGGGATAAAGCTTTTATGTCATATCGATTAGGCGTTGATGTTGGCGGTACATTTACAGATTTTTTATTGATTAATGAATCTGATGGATCAACGCATACCGCAAAAGTACCTTCCACACCTGAGGATTCTTCTATAGGAGTTTTGAATGGTGTGGCAAGGATTTGCGATCAGTCAGGTGTAAATCCCAAAGATATAAAGCTTGTTATGCACGGTACAACCGTTGCAACCAACGCAGTTCTTACTGGCAACGGTGCTAAGGTAGGCCTTCTAACTACTCAAGGCTACGAAAGCGTTCTTCAAGTTGCTCGGTCTTTTTGTCCCGGAGGTTTGGGTGGATGGGTAAGTTTTGTGAAAGGTCCATTATTAGCTCCCTTAGAACTAACTTATGGTGTTAAAGAACGAACTGATGCATCTGGAGATATATCCATTGAGCTTGATGAAACTCACCTAATTGAGCAATTAAATCAACTTAAGAGTAAGGGAGAAGTAGAGGCTCTTACCATTAGCTTTGTAAACTCTTACATTAATGATGAAAATGAAATCAAAGCAGCCAAAATCGCAGCTAAGATATTTACCGACATTCCTATTTCCATTTCTAGCGAGGTTATTCCTGAAATGCAAGAGTATGAGAGGGCTGAAACAACAGTGCTGAATTCATATGTTAGACCCCAAGTTTCTAGCTATGTAAATAATTTGCAAGCTAATTTAGAAAAATCCTTAGGCAGCGACGTACAGTTATCAATTTTGCGTTCCGATGGCGGTCTTGCATCCAGTCGCGCTACAGGAGATTCACCTGTAAATCATTTAATGTCTGGGCCCGCAGGAGGTGTGGCTGGCGCAATACATTTTTGCAATCAAGCTGGGTATGAAAATATTTTGACTTTTGATATGGGCGGAACTTCTACTGATGTTGCATTGATTCAAAACTCTAGAGCAAAGGTTAGAAGAGAAACTTTAGTTGGGGATGTTAGAGTTAAAGCTCCTTCTGTTGATGTTAGAACTGTTGGTGCAGGCGGTGGTTCTATTGCATTTGTACCTGAGTTAACAAAAGCTTTGAGGGTAGGGCCTGAATCTGCTGGAGCTGTCCCTGGTCCTGCTGCTTACATGAAAGGTGGAGACCAGCCCACTGTTTGTGATGCAAATATTGTTTTGGGCCTCCTTCCCAGCGATGTTCAGCTCGGTGGAGACATGGTTATTGATAAGAAAGCTGCAGAAAAGGCCGTCCAAACTATTGCTGATGGTATTGGAGTAGATCTAATGGAAGCAGCTGAAGGGATTGTTAGAATTGTTAATGAGTCTATGTTTGGCGCTTTAAGGCTAGTTTCAGTTGAGCAAGGGTTTGATCCTAGGGATTTTGCTCTAGTTGGCTTTGGGGGCGCAGGACCCCTGCATGCAAATGCATTGGGCATTCTTTCAAATTCCTTCCCAGTAATTATTCCACCAGGTCCAGGAGTGCTTTGTGCCTATGGAGATGCGACTACACAAATACAAGATGAAGCATCTAGATCATATTTAGCAATGGCTCAAGATATCACTACTGATAAATTTCTTAACGACTTGAGAGACCTGCGAGAAAAAGCATCTCAATCATTAATAAAAGACGGTGTTAGCGATTCAAATCTTGAGGTAACGTATCAAGCTGACGTTCGTTATGCAGGTCAAGCTTTCCAAATCACGGTAGAGTTTGATGAGAAAGAATATGAAACAAAGGGTATTCAATTAATTACAGATGCTTTTGATGACGAGCATTATCAATTATTTACGTTTAAATTAAGTGACGGCCATGAAATTTTGATGATCAGAGCAATTGTAAAAGTTGCTCAAGCTGAGATTAAATCTTCTGCGAACATCTCATCTGATTCATCCTTGGAAGATGCTGTTATTCAAGACTCTCGTTTTTATCATGAAGCCCAGTGGCATGACGCAAAAATATACGATCGGAATAAACTGCATTCTAAGCACTTGATTCCAGGACCAGCAATTGTATCTGAGATGGACTCTACTACTGTGATATTGCCTGAACATGAAGCTGCCGTTGACGAAGTCGGTAATCTAATAATCAACCCAACAAAATAATATGCCTGCAAGAATTATTGAAACAAACGAGTCTCCATTAAATCCAATTGAGGTAGATGGAATCACCGTTGATTTGATCGAAAATGCCCTAAAAAATGCTAGAGAAGAGATGGATGCCCTAGTAAGCAGAACTGCTTTGTCACCTGGTATTAGAGAGCAGGGAGACTGTTTTCCAATGATTGCTAACCGAGAGGGGAAGATGGTTGTTGGTCAATTTGGCTCATTTATTCATGGCTTTACTGAAGCTTATGATGAAGAGATTGAAGAGGGAGACATTATTCTTACCAATGATCCATATATGTGTAATGCAGCGGTTTCACATCTTCCAGATTGGATGGTTTTAAAGCCAGTATTCAGAGATGGTAGACACATTGCATGGTCAGCAATGTTTGGGCACATGTCTGATAATGGTGGGATGGTACCAGGATCTATTCCAACCGAAGCTACAACAATTTTTCAAGAGGGTATAAGAATCCCCCCCATTAAACTTTATAAAAAGGGCGAGTTGCAATCTGATGTGTTGGAATTAATTCTTCATAATGTAAGAACGTCTCAATGGAATCGATTTGATTTAAATGCCTTGGTTGCTGCATGTAACACAGCGGCTAAGCGCTGCAATGAAATTGCAGACAGATTTGGCGATGATATTTTTTGTTCTACTATGAAAATCATGCTGCAGCGTAACTATGATGCTATGAAGCATATTATTTCAATGTTTATTCCAGAAGAGCCAAGAGAATTTTCTGATTACATCTGCGATGATGGCATGGGCATGGGCCCATATAAAATTCATTGTAAGATGTGGCGAGAAGGAGAAAAGGCAATCTTTGATTTTGATGGAACAGATCCCCAAGCCCAGAGCTCTGTAAATTTCTATCTTAATGAAGATATGTTCAAGATGTTTTTTGGTTCATTCACCATTAACGTAGTTGATCCCCAGATTGTTTTTAATGATGGCTTCTATGATCTTGTCGATGTCAGAATTCCGCAAGGAACACTTCTAAAACCTAACTATCCAGCAGCTTTATCTGGAAGAACGCATGCATTGGGGAGAATCTTTGATGTGTTGGGAGCTCTCTTAGGAATGGGTGCTCCAGGAGAAATGCTAAATGCAGCAGGTTTTTCTGATTCTCCGCATTTGTTTTTCTCTGGATATGATGACAAAGGCGAATGGTTTCAATTATTTCAAATTGGCTTTGGTGGTGTGCCTGGAAGACCAATAGGAGATGGTCCTGATGGGCATTCTCTATGGCCGTCCTTTACCAATGTTCCTAATGAATTTGTTGAGGCCTACTTTCCTCTCAGAGTTGAGAAATACGAATTTATAGTTGATTCAGGGGGAGCTGGTCTTCATAGAGGTGGCAACGGCTTATCCGTTGCTTATAGATTTCTTGTAGATGGACATATTGGTATTCATGATGATAGATGGCTTACTTATCCTTGGGGAGTAAATGGTGGCAAGCCCGGCATGCGCTCCACTAAGCGCCTGGTAAGAGTTGACGGTTCTGAAGAATATATACCTGCAAAGTGTGAAGATGTAAAAGTAAAAAAAGGAGATCTCTTGTATTTTAATACTTGGGGTGGAGGAGGCTGGGGAGATCCTCTTCAGCGTGATCCAGAAATTGTTGTTTCAGATGTTTCAAAGAAATTAGTTTCTGTGGAAGGTGCCCGCAGATATGGTGTTGTGATAAATGATGACCTATCATTAAATCAAAAAGAAACGGAATCTTTAAGAGCGGAAATGTCCAAAGACACAGTAGCAGATGAAATGTTCAATTTTGGAGGCACAATTGAAGAGATTAAATCTAAAAGCCTTGAAGAAACACATTTAGAAGCTCCTGTCTCACCTACATTTTTAAATCAGTAACTTTTGAGTAAGCTTGAGTCGCATTCAACTGGAATAGGGGATTATCCAGCATTGGTTGTGGTTGATATGTGCAAAGCATTTATCGACTCTTCGTCACCCCTTGGTTTTGAGTGTAATGAATTAATTCAGGCTAACATTAATCTGGTTAAAAAATTTAGGTTAAATAAATTCCCTGTAATTTTTACAACAACAATTTATAGAAATCCATCTGAGGCTAGCGTCTTTCGATCTAAGATTCCTGCGTTAAATATACTTGAACCTGAATCGGATGCAGTTACTTTTATTGATGACTTAGCACCATCGAAAGATGAAATACTGATCGAAAAAAAATTTGCAAGTGCATTCTTTCAAACAAAACTAATAGATTCTCTGCATAAAATGAAGGCTGACTCTATTGTCATTTGCGGAGTCACAACAAGCGGCTGTGTAAGGGCAACGGCTGTAGATTCCTTGCAAAATAATTTTCCAACCACCATTGCAGAAGATTGCGTTGGAGACAGAGATTTAGATGCTCACAAAGCAAATTTGTATGATTTGCGGTCCAAATATGCAGACGTAATTCACTCTAATTCAATCTCATAGTAATTTATTTAAATTAATTATATTTTTTTTAAAAAAAGTGTTGACACTATTTCCTAAAGGCG
>CAYVYQ010000058.1:3600-5965 GCA_964455855.1 uncultured Gammaproteobacteria bacterium | reverse complement strand
CTGTCTAAAGCGATATCTACATGATCGGTGCTATAAAACCAGCCTCTCCAGAACCAGTCTAAATCGACTCCGGAAGCTTCCTCCATTGTTCTAAAGAAGTCATAAGGAGTTGGCCTTTTGAATTTCCAGCGCTGAGAATATTCCCTGAAAGCTTGATCAAATAATTCTCTTCCAAGTATTGTTTCACGAAGCACAACCAGAGCTGTTGCAGGCTTTGCATAAGCATTATTTCCAAATTGCAATAATGATTCTGAATTAGTCATCATAGGAACTTGATAGCTGCTAGACATATAGTCTGTGATCCATCTTGGCTCGCCTCGATCAGAGCGATAGTTAATATCCCATTCTTGTTCTGCTAGATACTGTAAAAATGTATTGAGGCCCTCATCCATCCAAGTCCACTGTCTTTCGTCTGAATTAACGATCATGGGAAAATAGATATGACCTATCTCATGAATCACCACCCCAATTAGAAACTCTTTTTCACTCCTGGAATATGTTCTTGACCCATCATCCTCTAATTCAGTTCTAGGACCATTAAAGGTGATCATTGGGTATTCCATTCCGCCAACCGGACCGTTCACACTTTGAGCGGTTGGATAGGGGTAATCAAATGAATATTTTGAATAGACTTCCATTGTGTGCATTACTGCTTCAGTTGAATATTTTGACCATAAAGGCTCGCCTTCATTTGGATAAAATGACATGGCCATAACCAGAGGGGTTTCCTTTGAGTTTTGTTTATAACCAGCAGCATCCCAAATAAATTTTCTAGAACTTGCCCAAGCAAAATCTCGAACATTCTTAGCTTTAAAAGACCAAGTCTTGTACTCTGTACTCTTTTCTAGCTCATTATCATAGGCTTCATCAGGAGTAACAATGAAAATAGGCTTCGAAGATTTTTCAGCTTTTTTCAACCTTCTTTTTTGCATGCTATTAAGCACATCATCTTGATTTTGCAGCGTGCCAGTTGCAGCGACTATATGATCAGCCGGAACAGTAATATCAACCTCAAAATCTCCAAATTCCAAAGTGAACTCACCATTACCTATAAACTCTTTGTTGTGCCAGCCCTCGTAGTCGCTAAATACAGTTATTCTTGGGTACCATTGAGCCAATAAGAAGATATCATTACCATCTTCAAATGACTCATATCCATTTCTAGCTCTGACGGCATTCTCTTCTACCAAAGCATATGCCCAATCAATTTCTAGCTCGATTGATTCGCCTGTATTTAATGGTGCATCAAGATTGATGCGAACATGTGTTCCAACTAAATTTACCTGAGCCTCTGTACCATTGATCTTAATTAAAAGTTCTTGAAAGCCTCCATCAAAATTGTCCATAAAATTTTGTCTTCTCAGCGTCGAGAAATCTACGCTTTTATTTCCTCCCCACCATGGACGAGTGAGATTGTTAATTGAGTCCTTATCAAAAATATTTTGATCTAGCTGTAGCCATACATAATTTAGCTTGAGAGGGGAATTATTTGTGTAAGTGATGACTTCAGAACCCTGAACGCTTCTAGATTCTTCATCAAGTTTAATTTTTATTTTATAGTCGGCTCTCTGCTGCCAGTAACTCGGACCTGGTTCACCTGTTGCTGGTCTATTCAAATTTGGAGAGGGGAATACCTCATCAAGCTGCCTAAATTTATCTTCGAATGAACCCTTAGATTGGTCGATCTGTGAAAGAGAAAAATTGCTTAGTGTTGCCAGGGCAATGGCAAAAAAAAATTTACTTTTTAGCGCCATCATCAACTTCCTCTGCACTACCTTCAATAATTTTTGATCCGTCTCTATTTTGCTGAACATTTGGCCGGCGTTTGCCACCCCAATTAATGCGATCATCTCGATCCATTTGCTTTTTTGATGCTTTAATTTTTCCGAGGTTCATAAAGATAAAAAGTGACAAAATAGTCAGAATACCAAAGAATATAGCATTCATTTTATCTGCTTCTAAGTTTCATCAGCAATCGCAATATCTCTATATACAGCCATATTAAGGTTATCATTAGTGAAAAAGCTCCATACCATTCCATGTATTTTGGGAGGCCTTTATCAGCACCATCTTCTATAAAATCAAAATCTAGAACAAGATTGAGCGCCGCTATACCAACAACAAATACAGAAAAACCTATTCCCCATAATCCATTAGAGTGGATGAAACCAATTCCAGATCCAAAGAAGGACATAATAAAGCTTACGAAATATAAAAGTGCGATTCCCATGGTTGCAGAAAAAACCATCAATCTAAAATTTTCTGTAGGTTTAATAATCCCACTTTTATAACAAAACAATAAAGAAGCAAGAATTCCAAATGTGAGTCCAATGGCTTGAATGCCGATGCCTGGATATTGCATTTC
>CAYVYQ010000058.1:0-3500 GCA_964455855.1 uncultured Gammaproteobacteria bacterium | reverse complement strand
GCTGTTTTATTTACAGCCCCATCAAGCGTCATGCGCTCGGTTTGAGAAAAAGTTTCAGCATTTTCAAAATTTCTGGTGAAGGCAGGATTTCCAGACCTTCCAAAGGTATTCAATGCAGAGTGTTTAGACATGTAATATCTCCAGTATAAAAAGTTATTATGAATTACTTATGGGCTTATGCACAAATTTAAAGACTAGAGCTTATCAATCCACTCTTTAATCAGCTTGATTCCAGCTTCATCCGCTAGAGCGCGACCTGATTCTGGCATCATAATACCTGGATCCAGTGACTCCATTCTATAGAGCATTATGGAGTCATTAGAATGACCAGGCACAATAGAATATTTTAAATTTCCACTTGCGCGACCTGCGGCAACTGGTTTTTTATAAATTCCTATCTGTTCTTGATCTTTTTCAGTTAAATTTAAATATAATCCAGTAGTATCAGCCGAGCCTCCAGGGATATGACAGTGACCACAATTAATATCGAGATATGATCTCGCTCGATCGTCAAGAGATGCATTGACATCTTCATAACTAGCCATGGGTTTTGAATCAAGCTTTTCATCAATCCACCCTAATGCGGCCCAATAAATCAATTGATTCATTTCCCCTGATTGATAGTTTAAGGCTTTATTCATGTTTCGTGCTTTTGGGCCAATAGGAGTCATCACTTTATTGATTTGATGGCATTCTTTGCATTGATTTTGATTAGGAGCCCGATATCTAACATCCACCATTTTACCTGTTGAGTCTGTAAAGGTAGTTGGGATAGTTGCGCCTGCTATCGCTCTCTTTGCATCGGTTTGATCATCATTCCATACATAACTAATCGCTTTCCAGCCTTCTTTAGTATTAATCAAGAGTCTAGTTTCAAGTAACTGCTGATCCATTGAGCTATTCATATTTAAGTAAGCGAAGGTTTTAATTAGAGTAGAACCTACTGGGAAAATAAAAACCTTATCTTTTACATAGCCTAATTTTTCTCCTTCAGGAACATACACAAATCGAAGTTTATCTGTTTGATCGGAGAACAAAGGATTTACAAGAGAGTAAGGGTGCACGCCCTCAGATGGAATTTGCTTTTGCATGTCCTGAAAAAAACCAAATTCAGATAAAAATTTAGGCGCTTTAGAAAAATTGCCAAGATTCAAAGTATTTACAGCATGTGCTTGGGATGCAAAAAAAACCAAGGAAATAACCAGCAAGAAAGATTGTTTAAAAAGTTTCATCAAACTCTACCTTTGCAAGTGGCGAAATTTCTCCATCAAATTCATTTATATCCAAGGTTGCAGGATCTAAAAAGGGGATCATAAATCCAATAGGCTTGATTGCTAGGAAGCTAGCATCCCCATTGTTGCTAATGACCATTCTTTCATCTTCAGGTTGACCAAAAATAAGCTGTGATATTGGGAGTAACCCATCCCAAAAGATATCAGGCATATTGCCTTCGGAAAGCTCAAAAAGTATTTTTGCTAACTCTCCTTTGCTTGTATCAGGGTTGTAGCCAGTTGGGCCAAACTTATTGCCATGGATCTGAATAGATTTTGGGTGAGGGTAGTATGCCTCATCATCTGTTTCATTGCCGTATGTTACAACTGCAATGTTAACCGTATCATTGTCACCAATTTCATTATCAAAAATTTCTACATCTGAATTTGCTTGAATAATAATCCCTGTGCCCCTTGGCACCTCACCTACGATGTTTCCCTCTGGAGCAAAGTTATCAGTGTTGTTTCCAACGGAGCGATTATTAAAGACTCTTACATGATGCCCACCTTGCTGAGGTAAGCCAGGTAAATCAAAAACCAATATTCCGCCAGTGTTATTGGTAGCAATATTATTAAAAACATCTGCATAGTAAGAATTTTCAATCTCAATTCCAGCCACATTAAATTCAGCCCTACTATTGCGAACAATAATATTTTTTGATTGCCCGACATAGATTCCTGCATCAGATGCACCTATTGCCACACATCCATCAATCAATACATTGGTGGATTCCACGGGATAGAGACCATAGGCACCATTTTCTGGGCTGGGTCCATTTGTCCATTCAGTTTTTACCCTCAAGAATTTGATGTTGGTAACACCTTTGACTTTAATTGCATCACCTTTAGCATTTTGTACAGAGAAATCTTGAAGAGTTACATTATCTGAAGTAACGCTAAGTCCTTGGGCGCCACTTTGTTGGTTGGAAAAGTTAAGAACAGTTTGATCCATTCCTTCTCCCTCAACCTGGACTCCCTCAACATCGAGCGATAGAGAGTCTTGAAGATTATATGTACCTGATGTGAGTCTAATGACATCGCCTGGTTCGGCTAATATAAATGCCTCTTGAATTTCCTCATAAGCATTTTCAGATGGTTGAATAATCTGAACAGCAGAGAATAGGGAGCTACTAAAAAATAGTAACCCAACAATAATTTGATTAGATAGCTTGAGGAATTTCACCAAATTTTTCTAAAGGTTTTTCGAGCTCATCCCAGTCACATTCAAAATCATCGGGAGCATTCTCATACTCAAGTAATCCCAATGCTTCAAATTTTGGTCTGACCTTATCTGTTAATAAGCCTATTCTTGAAAGATTGGGCATAATTCTTGAGAACAAGAAGTTTCTGAAAGTCGTATTAGCTGAAGTTGATAAGGCAAATTCTCTAGCCTCATCTTCAGACATTTTTAAGTATTTTTGCATTGCTTTTGTATTGATGAGCCTTTCTCTTGAAATGACACATGCTTCGTATGCAAATTCTGCTCTATCTTCAATTTCTTCTGGAGTTAGGGTTTTAATAAAGTCTTCTAAGTAATTAATTCCAAAAGTAACATGCCTTGCTTCGTCTCGAATCACATAATGTAAAAGTTGAGTCAAAAGGGGGTCTTTTGAGAGACCTTTAAGCATCTGGAAGGCAGCAAGAGCTAGGCCTTCTATGATAATCTGCATACCAATGAATTTCAGGTCCCATCTTTCATCAGTAAGAATTTTATCCAACAACAACTTTAGATTTTTGTTAATAGGGTAGTGCATGCCTATTTTTTCTTGAAGATATTTATTGAACACCTCAACATGTCTGGCTTCATCAAAAGTTTGAGATGCAGCATATAATTTAGCATTGTAAGTAGGGGCGCATGAGGTTAGTTGAGATGCAACAAGCAGAGCTCCTTGCTCACCATGGAGAAATTGACTTAATAATTCAGCTGTATCATGACGATCAAATTCAATTTTTTCTTCTTCGCTTAAATTTTCATATGCTTCAAGAGTTTCATGAGGAAGCTGCTCATCAGCCTCAACAAGTTTTTCATCAGCAGGATGGGTGTAATCCCAATTTAGATCAATCGAGCCATTCCAGTTTAATTCTTTTCCAAGTTCATAAAGCTTCTTAATTCTGTTGTCAGCGACTGTATAGTCCCAATTATATGCTCCTGTTAATGGAGTATTAAAAATCTCCGCAACATCCTCTACTTGATCAGGTGTAAGGTTTAATTCATTTTCTACAGCCAAA
>CAYVYQ010000057.1:0-6029 GCA_964455855.1 uncultured Gammaproteobacteria bacterium | reverse complement strand
TAAAAATATTTTTAATTTCTGCAACAGCATCATCCTGAAAAAATCTATCTTGATATTCGTTTGAATATGGAAAACTGTCTTCCCATTTAACATCTTGATGCTTCTCTTCAAATGGATTTTTAAAACAGCTATGATGAATTGGCATTTAGGAGCAACTTATGAAAAAAATTAGTACTTTTCTACAAATATCTATTATATGCATTCTTTCATTTGGTTGCTCTAAAACTGATTCAGTATCAGCGCCTGTGGCCGAATCAACGACAGAGCTAGAAAAGCTTTTCAAGCACTCTGAGGAGTTTACTCAAAAAATTTATTCTTATGAGAATGGCATACATGCAGCGGTGGGGTATGGAATTGCTAATTCCTATTTAATTGAGGGCAATGAACTAAATATCATTATTGATGCTACCGATAGTGTCTTTCAAGCCGAGAAAGTTTACGCAGCATTCAATGCTATTAACTCTAATCCTATAGCCGCAATCATTTATACACATAATCATGGAGATCATACTTTAGGCGCAAAATATTTTGTTGATCAACAAGATGACTTGCCTTTGGTAATAGCTCATGAAACAACAGCAAAATCTGTTGAAAAAATTTTTGGAATTTTAAATCCCATCATTTCATCACGCTCCTCCAAAATGTTTGGGACCATGCTTCCAGAGGAAGAGGTGGTTAATGTAGGTATTGGGCCCTATTTAAGCGTTGGCCGAAGCGCGCCTGGATACATCAAGCCAAATGTTACTTTTGACAATGAATTAAAATTAAATATTGCTGGCATTGCATTTGAATTCTTTCATGCACCTGGAGAAACTGATGATCAAATTTTTGTTTGGTTGCCAGAATATGAAGCTCTTTTTCCTGGAGATAATATATATAAAACTTTTCCGAATCTTTATACCATTAGGGGAACCTCTCATAGAGATGTGAATGCGTGGGTAAATAGCCTTGATGCAATGATAGCTCTTGAGCCTAAGAATATATTCCCAAGTCACACATTACCTTTTTCAGGCGATTCAGCCATAGACACCTTAATGATTTATCGAGATGGGATACAGTTCATTCACGACCAAACTATCAGACTGATGAACCAAGGGATGCATCCAGAAGAGATAATTGAAAATATAGAATTGCCAACAGCTATTGCCTCCTCTCCATACATGCAAGAGTTTTACGGTACAGTTAGATGGTCGGTCAAAAGTATATTCAATGGTTATTTGGGTTGGTTCTCTGGTAATATCTCAGAGCTTGACCCCACCTCAACATTTAAAAAAGCCAATTTGATTTCTGATATGGTTGGAGGTCCTGATGTTTTATTTGCTGAGCTTGAGAAAGCTATTGTCAATGAAGAAATGCAATGGGCATTAGAGCTATCAGATCTTTTATTAGCAATGGATCATCGTTCCTCAGAAGCAATCCAATACAGGTCTAAAGCAGCTTTTTATCTTGGGGCTATGGCCGCTAATCCAAATAAAAGAAATTATTTTTTAAGTGAAGCCCAGAGGCTAATAGGTAACCAAGAGACAGCAAATATTATTCCACCTGAAGCCTCTATGCTCGATCAGATTCCGATTGATATGTTCTTTGATGTTCTCAGGGTAAATTTGAACCCAGCCAAGGTTGATCCAAATAATATAACCACTGCTTGTTTTGAATTTTCATCTGGTTTGACCAAAGCTATGATTATAAGAAATCAGATTCTTCAAATTAAAAATGATTTGCCCATTGACTGTTTTATTAACATTAAAACGGATCAACAAACTTTAAAACAAGTTTTAGCAGGAACTAAAAATCCAATTATGGAAATTGCTAATGGCAATTTGATTGTAGATAAGGACGTAGAGTTCCTTAAGCTATTAACTTCATTTAGGCCTTAGTTGGTATATCTTTAAAGGCTAAACCTTTGTCAGCTCTTGGATCCTGTGGCAAGCCTAAAACTCTTTCAGCAATAACATTTCGAAGAATTTCATCTGTTCCACCAGCAATCCTCAAACCAGGCGCACCTAGCCATGCACCTTGAAATGAGCTTACTCCATCATTTTCATCTATGAGCATGCCAGCCATATCTCCAGAATCAATTCCAAAGTTACCAATTGCTTGAAGTTTATTTGCACTAACTATTTTTGTAATGGATGCCTCTGGACCAGGCGCCTCTCCTTTGGAAAGGGCAGATATTGTTCTGAATTTTGTGTACTTAAGACCATTGGCTTCGCAAAACCAATCAGCAAGCTTTTCTCTGACTGAGTTATTTTTAATCATTGCTTCTCCAGCATCGTCCTTGGTCTTAGAGAGAATTAATGCTTCTTCTATATCGGAACCTCTGGCATCTCCAACAGCTAATCTTTCATTCATCAACGTCGTGATAGCAACTTTCCACCCATCTCCAATTTCACCAAGGCGTTGAGAGTCAGGAATTCGAACATCATCAAAATAAACTTCATTAAATCCTGAGCCGCTTCCTGCCTGTCCAGTAATTTGTTTAATGGGTTTTACAGTTATACCAGGTGATTTCATATCAACGAAAAAGAATGTAAGCCCCTTATGTTTTGCTACATCAGGATCGTGACGGACAACCAAGATACCAAAATCAGAATAATGCGCGCCTGAAGTCCATACTTTTTGTCCATTAATTATCCAGTCATCTCCATCTCTTTCAGCCTTGCTTCTTAAACCAGCAACATCGGACCCAGCGGCAGGCTCAGAAAAAAGCTGACACCAAATTTCTTTTCCCTCGGCCATCGGTGCAAGATATCTATCTTTTTGCTCATCGGATGCATATTGCATCATTACTGGACCGCACATACCAAGACCAATTTCAAATATGCCGCCTGGCACATTAAATTTTGCTTCTTCCTGCCCCCAAATAATTCTTTCTATAGGGGAAGCTTCTATGCCTCCATATTCTTTTGGCCAATGGAGCATTGCCCAGCCTGCATCATATTTTTTTTGTTGCCAAGCTTTAGCAATTTTAAGATGATTTTCTAGGGATGAATCGCTATGACCGCTGCTTTTATTTTCTTTCAGTTCAGCATTGGCCTCTAACCACTCTCTGCATTTTGCTCGAAATTTAGCTTGTTCTGGTGTGTCGTTAAAATCCATAATTTACCCCTTTGCTAAAGTGTTTGTTTTTTCTAAGTTAGTAACTAATTTTTCTTTCCAAGTTGCTTCAGATCCAAGCAATACAGAAAGTACTTTTGATCGTTTGTAAAATAAATGACAATCATATTCCCACGTAAAACCATTCCCGCCATGGGTTTGTATATTTTCCTTTGAACATAATTGAAAAGCTTTGGTGGCACTCACTCTTGCTGTCGCAGATGCAAGGGGCAGTTCAGCAGACTCTGAAGATAATGCCCATGCTCCATAATAGCAATTTGATTTTGCTAGAGTGACTGCAATATACATGTCAGCAAGTTTATGTTTTATTGCTTGATAGGATCCAATTTGCCTTCCAAAGGCAAATCGTTCCATTGAATATGCTTTAGCCATATCAAGTGCAGCCTGTGACCCTCCAACTTGTTCAAATGCAAATAAAACAGCTGCTTGGTCTAACAGATGTTGAATATATGTCCAGCCTTGATCTGCCTCACCAATCAGCTTAGACGGAGTGTCTTTAAATTCAACTTGAAAAAAGGCTCTTGAGGTATCAATATTTTTTTGTTGAGTTACAGTTACAGAGGCATCATCAAGGTCCACCAATCTTAAGTCAGTGCCGGAGCTCGATTTAGCAACCACAATCATATGAGAGGCCATTCCGGCATCTGGAACAGCAATCTTTACGCCATTAATTTTTTCCGATGTTACTGAAACAGTTAGATTGGATTCAGTTGCCTGATGCATGTCCTCTGCAATACCATAGGTACCGACAGCCTCTCCAGAAACTAATTTTGGCAATAAATCAGATTTAATTTCCTCACTGCCAAATTTAATAATTGCTTCAGTAAAAAAGTAAACAGATGAAGAAAAGGGGACGGGCGCAAGCGATCTGCCAAGCTCTTCAGCAATTACACAAAGCTCCAAATGTCCCAAACCTAGGCCTTCGTATGCTTCGGGAACTCTAATTCCAGTCCAGCCAAGTTCCACAATTTTTTGCCAAAGGTCTTTGTCACCCTCCAGGGCGTTGTCCATGACTTTTCGTGCGTTTGAAAGACCACCTTCTTTATCGAAGAATTTTTTAGCTTCATCTTGTAAAAATTTTTGGTCGTCTGAGAAATCTAAATTCATATTATTGTTATATAGTTTTAAGTTAAGGCTTATAATTCAATGCCATATTAGAACATATAATTTAATACAATTTAAGAAACAAACTTGCATTACTTATGACCATGAAAATCTCAGCAACAAAAAATGGAGACTCTCATATCAATAAAAGCTCTAGCGGTCTTTTCCTTGGGATAGTATTTGTTTTGTTGTTGATTGGAATTCTTGCTCTGTCTTTATGGGTCAGTGAGCTTTCTAAGGACTCTAATAGCATTAACTCCAAAGTAGAATCAAGACTCTCAATTTTAGAAGAACAACTTCAATTGGCTGACTCAACCTCAACTGAATTTTTATCCGATATTAACACTCAACTTCAATTTCTTGATAAGGAGATTAGAAAATTATGGGATTTAAGCAATAAACGTAACAAAGTTAATATTGCAAAGCTTACTCAGGATATTAGCAAGCATACCTCTGCTCTAAAAGAGATAGCAGCCACACAAACGAATGATCAAACCAATATAAACTCTATTAAAAATGAATCCCAAAAACTGAGATCTGCGATTGATGAGCTGAAACAAGCAAACAAAGATAATCTAAATACACAAAATAAAATTGCTGAATTAAATAAGAGTATTTTGCTTCTAGAGGAGACTGTTCAAGCATTTGATGCTTACAGAAGACAAAACAATGAAATGCTTCAGGAAATGCAATTGAAAATCTTAAGCATCGAATCTACCACATCTCCTTAAAATTATTTTTTACTTTTAAGTAAAAAGTTTGGGGTTTCTCCAAAAAACAGGTATATTTTTACTAAACATTCTTCACATTGGAGGGGGAAACCATGAAGAGACTATTAAGCATACTTACAATCGCTGCTTTTGTAGCAACACCAAGCATTTCCATGGCTCAAAATTCTGAGCTTGTTCTTGAAGAGGTTGTCGTAACAGCAACTAAAAAAGAAGAAAATGTTCAAGATATTGCTCAGACTGTTAATGCGGTCACTGGCGGCACACTGGACGATTATCAAATCAGAGATCTTAGCGAATTAGCCCAGGTTGTATCTGGAGTTGAATTCACACAAATTGATCCAAGAAGATCGACCATTATTATGCGTGGTCAAAAAATGGATCCAGACGGTGGAAATGATCAGCCCATTCAAGGATACATTGATGAAGTGCCACTGCGAGCTGGTGAAATGTTTCTTCAAATGTATGACACTGAGCGTGTTGAAATTCTAAAAGGCGCTCAAGGCACCCTTCAAGGAGTTGTTAGCACAGGTGGTGCGGTTCAAATTTATACTCGATCAGCTCAAGTAGGTAGCAATGAGAGAAATGGCTATGTAAAAACAACATGGGCAGACAACATGACTTCAATCTTAGAAGCTGCTAGTGACTTACATTTTTCAGACACTTTATCAATGAGAGTTGCTGGTGTCATGAATAACAATGATGGTAAAGAGGTGAGAAACATCAGAACCAATGTCAATGAGTCTCACAGCTATGATTCAGGAAGAATCAGTCTTTCATGGGAGCCTTCAGACGCTCTGTCAGTAAGATTTAAATATCAAAACATGGAAGTAAACTCTATATACCCTCAACCAGTTGCAGGAACTAATGGGGCCTTCCCATTTGATGCATTTAAGTTTGTTACAGGGTTTTCTAACCCATTTTTCCCACCAGTTTCAGTTGATTATGCCGGTGCTGCAAATGCTTGGGTTTCAACTATTGGTGCATTAGCTGGTCCAGCAGCTGCAGGACAGTTAGCATTCTTACACAGGCCAAGTTATGCAGATATTCCTGCTGATGGGCTAAAACCAGAGGACGGTA
>CAYVYQ010000056.1:0-6058 GCA_964455855.1 uncultured Gammaproteobacteria bacterium | reverse complement strand
CTTGGAACCCCCCAACAATTTCCTGCATACATGTCTTCAACATTATCATTGAGAATTTTTTTCCATCGCTTGGTGTTTAAATCTTTTTTTATTACCTGCCAATCAAGGCCAAGATCAGTTACTACATTTTGTAAAAAACTTTCATCACCTATATTGATTCCATCCTGAAATGATGCTTTTAATAATGCTTCTATATACTCAAAACCCTTGCCTGCCTCATCAATAATTGGAAACAATGAGTAAGATTTTCGAGCTGGTTTCCCGATGGGTGAATAGATGGATTTCATTTCATGATTATGCCTTCTGCCCTCTCTTGCAGCATCTGAAATAATATATTTTGCTTTGAAGCCTGGAATAGTCATCATGCGCATGAGCATGGGTAATACAGGTTTTGTAATAAGATTAACTGGGTAATCTTCTCGCATTTGTTGAACTCTTTTGGTGCTTACAAAAGTGTATGGGCTATTTAAAGATGGGTAGTAATATAAATTTAATTTTTGATCTGATTTAAGGTCCTTAGGAGCATTTAATTCTAGCGAGCAAATATTTTGATTTTCATGAAGTTTCTTTGCACCTAAATCAGTTAGCCTTTCCTCTAAATGTGGCAAACGATCAACGCCCCAATAGAGCTCTTTTTCATAATAAAATGCAGAGCCAAAATAGTAACCCTTCTCGTCTCTAATTTTATTCCCTTGAATTAAGTTTTCTTTGACCTCAGCCTTAGTAGCAAAATAAGAAGAGGATAATGCATCCAAAGCAGCAGCATCACCTTGCCATAAAGCAGAGCTAATTTTAGTTGCTATTTCGATAAGATCCTCTGCCTCTGGTTGGACAGCAGTTAATATTGAGTTTGCCATATCTACTAACTCTTTTGCAGGATATTCATTGGCTTGGAAATCAATGTTGTAAAAAGGTGCAATTCGTTTTACATCTTGTAAACAATATATGTTGTACAAAGAAGGTTCATGAACTGCATCAAGATTTTCTTCTCCGACCAAAATGAACTTGAGAGTTATTTCATAAGAAGACTTTAACTGTTCTAAACATTGAATGGTTAAATGAGAGTATGGGTCATCTACTTTATGAAAATACAAAACTTCATGCGGTCTGTTCGCTGCTTGTCTTGCAGATTCTGTTTCGCTTCTGATCTTTTGAAATAATTCATAACTTGAGAAAGTATTCATTATATGATTTCTAGCTTTTGAACTTATTGTCCGCCTGGACATGAAATTTCTAAAAGCTTTTATCATTTTAATATTCTCATTTACTAGTCTAGATCACTTGCATCATGACGCTCAACAATCGCATTGTCTTTAGGACTAGGCGCCCTGTTTACTCTTGAGCCTCTTTTGTATGCAGGTCGCTCTGCAATTTCTTCTGCCCAACGAACAACATTTTTATAAGATGCTAAATCCAAAAACTCTGCTGAGTTATATGCATTACGTAAAATCAAAGTTCCATACCATGAATGCACTGCTATATCAGCAATATTAAATGCATCTCCTGATAAATATTGTCTTTTTGATAAGTTCTTATCTAAAACATCTAACTGACGTTTTACTTCCATAGCGAAACGATTAATTGGATATTCAAATTTTTCAGGCGCGTAAGCATAAAAATGTCCAAAGCCACCACCTAGGTATGGAGAACTGCCCATGCTCCAAAAAAACCATGACATACATTCAGCTTTTTTAGACGGATCAGTTGGAATGAGCTCTCCAAACTTTTCAGCTAAATAAAGCATAATTGCGCCGGACTCAAAAACACGGGTGGAAGGTTTAGTGCTCATATCTAATAATGCAGGGATTTTAGAATTTGGATTAATTTCAACAAAGCCGCTTCCAAACTGCGCTCCTTCACCAATATTAATGAGAAATGCATCATATTCTGCTCCCTCATGACCAAGTGCTAGAAGCTCCTCTAGCAAAACTGTAATTTTAATTCCGTTTGGAGTGCCCAAAGAATAAAGCTGAAGAGGATGCTTGCCTATTGGTAACTCTTTTTCATGTGTAGAGCCTGAAATAGGTCTATTAATATTAGTGAACTTGCCGCCACTTTGATTTTCCCATTTCCAAACTTTTGGTGGCACATACGAAGTTGAATCACTCATGCTACTCCTATTATTAAATCATTTACATCTTTATATAGTAGTGTCATACATTGTGTCAATTTATCGGTGTCATCTCTAAAATATAGGTTAAAATAAAGCTAGGTAATATAGGGGTACAAAATAAAAATGAATAAATCTTTAATAGGTCTAATAGCTGTTTCAACAGTTTTTTTAATATACGTAACAGGGTTTTATACAAACTTTCAAAGTGATTCAGCACTTGAAGTTATAGACTTTTCGATTGATAAACCTGCAAGCGAAAACAGCATTCCCTCCAACCCCGATCGAATTCCTCTTTATGGTGATTTGCATGTCCATACAAAGTATTCATTTGATGCATATATTTTTGGAGTGACAGCCACTCCGTATGATGCATATAAATATGCAACTGGTGAGGCCATTAAGCATCCTTTAGGTTTTGATATGAAATTAAGAGAGCCTTTAGATTTTTATGCAGTTACTGACCATGGCTTTTATATGGGAATGATAGAAAATTATGCCGACACATCATCAGAAATGTCCAAAAAAGAATGGACTAAGCCAATGCATAATATTAATAGACCTGAAAATGTTAATGTTGAATCTCTAGGTGAAAGAGCTGATCTATTTAGCTCTGTTTTGAGTCAAGCAATTGTTCAACCCTATCCATATTGGCATCCAAAACTTTGGAAGGCTTGGTTCACTAATAATATTCAAGTAGCCCTTAAATCATTTGATTATGATGTCCATAAATCAGCTTGGGCAGACGTTGCAAATGCTGCTGAAGAATTTAATGATCCTGGTAATTTCACGACATTTATCGGTTATGAATTTACAACCTCAACAGAAGTTGAGGGCGGTAACTTGCACAGAAATGTTATTTTTAACTCCTCAAATGCCCCAATTAGACCTTGGACTCGAATCGACTCCCTAAATCCAGAGGATCTTTGGACATGGATGGATAGTTTAAGAGATAAAGGTGTTGATTCATTGGCCATGCCTCACAATAGCAATGGGTCTAATGGTCAAATGTTTGAAGTAGAAACATTTAGAGGCAATCCAATTAGCATTGAGTATGCTGAAAAGAGAATGAGAAATGAGCCTGTTGTTGAAATGACCCAGGTTAAAGGCACATCTGACACACATCCACTCCTCTCCCCAGATGACGAATGGGCAGATTTTGAAATCATGGATAAAAGAGTTGGCAGCAGACCGCCAACCTACAGTATGCCCCAAGGTGGTTATGTAAGAGATGCTTATTTAAGAGGCCTAACTTTAGACTGGGAAGGCAGAGGCAATCCTTATAAATTCGGTCTAATAGGTTCCAGCGATACTCACACTGGTGCTGGGGGATTTGATGAGGATAATTATTGGTCAAAGGCTGGGGTGCTTGATGGAACTGATATGGGTAGAGGAAGCGTGCCATTAACCCAAGATCGAATTGATATGCTCAATCAATATGCTGATCTTTACAATCAACCTATAAGCATTCAAGAAATTGATGGCAGAACTTACGCAGATGTTGGATTTGATCAATGGAGTGCTTCAGGTTTAGCTGTTGCTTGGGCCGAAGAAAATACTCGAGATTCTATTTTTCAAGCTTTCAAAAGAAAAGAAACATTTGCAACAACTGGCACTAGAATGGCATTAAGATTCTTTGCTGGCTTTGATATGGAATCAATTGATTTAGATTCTGAAGATATGGTTAAAAATGCCTATGCAAAAGGCGTTACCATGGGTGCTGATTTATTTAGTCAGGATAATCAAACGCCACAATTTTTAGTGTGGGCTCAGCGCGATAAATTGGGAGCTCCACTGCAAAGAGTTCAAATTATTAAAGGCTGGGTTGAAAGTGCTTCGGGGACCCCAAAAGAGCAAATTTATGATGTAGCATGCTCAGATGGTCTATTAGTTGATCCGGTCACTAATCGCTGTCCTGATAATGGTGCTCGTGTGAATATTAGTGATTGCTCAATTTCAAATGATGTTGGTGCTGGAGAGTTAAAGACCATATGGACAGATCCTGATTTTGATCCCACTATCAAAGCTTTTTACTATGTTCGAGTTTTAGAAAATCCAACTTGTCGATGGTCTACTTGGGACTCAATCAAGGCTGGTGTTACCCCAAGACCTGACCTACATCAGACAATCCAAGAACGTGCATGGTCTTCTCCTATTTGGTACATACCCGAGTCTGGTGAGTTAAATATTATTCCATTATAAATTTAAGGAAATACAGTGAATCTTAGAATACTTGTATTTTTTGTTATTGGACTGTTAATTTTTCTTCTTGATATTGGGTTTAATGCTGAGCAAGACTCAAAAGATATTTATATTTCAGACCAAGAGTTAACCAGCTTGCTTTCTGCATGGCAATCACAAGTTGGCAGGCCGCCAAGTGATGAAGAAATAGTAAATATAATTAATAACTTTGTTCAAGAAGAGATTTTATACCGGGAAGCATTACTCTTAGATTTAGATCAAGAAGATCGAATTATAAAAAGAAGATTGGCTCAAAAAATTACTTTCTTAAAACAAGAAACCATTCCAAATGATCCCTCCCAAGAGGAGATAAAGAAATTTTTTGAAAAAAATAAAAATAATTATTTTATCCCGCCAACCTACTCTTTCTCTCATCACTATTTTTCAAAGGAATCTAATGCTAAAGAAAGAGCGGCTGAGGCTTTTCATGAGTATCAAACCAACGGAGCCGAATTAACCGGTGATCCCTTTTTTCTTGGAAAAAATTTTTACCAAAATAGTGAAGATGAAATTAAAAAAAATTTTGGTGCATTATTTTTTTTGGCTATTGAAAACCTTGCAATCAATGAATGGTCTGGGCCACATGAATCAGTTTTTGGTGAACATATCATTCTATTAAAGGAGGTCACTACCGGGTTTTACCCTCCTCTTGAAAAAGTGCTTTTAAGAGTTCAACAAGATTATCTTTCAGAAGCCCAAGAAAAAGCAATTGCTGAATATATTAACGAAATAAGATCTCAATACAGAGTCATAATCAATCCAGATTATAAATTCTAATGACCTGCAAGCTTGCTAAAACATTAGTAATACTTTTTTGCTCGACCGCATTATTCTCTCATGAGTTTAATCCAGCTCACCTGGTCATAGATGAAATCAATGAAAATGAATATCAAGTTAGCTGGATGTATCCTATTAAAAATATTGGTGCTAGGGCAGAAGTTTTTTTTCCAGATAGTTGCGAAAGAAAGGGGCAATTACCAAGTCAAAAGGGAAAATATTTAGTTGAAAAAATATTGTTAAATTGCGAAAGCTCCTTAAAAGGTCAAACAATTTCAGTAAACAATCTTAGCGTGCTTACGGATGCCTTGGTAACAATTACCCATTCAAATGAAGAGGTGTTTGAAGGTCTCATGAACCTAAAGAGATCATCAATAGAAATCCCATTTAAAGAGCAGGTTTATCCAATTGGATATTTCACCCTAGGCATTGATCATTTATTAAGTGGCAATGATCATATTCTTTTCATCCTGGGGTTACTTTTTTTAATTACCGGATTTTTAAATGCAGTTAAAACAATTACAGCTTTCACTCTTGCGCACAGTATTACCTTGGGCTTATCAGTGTTTGAGTTGGTGGCACTGCCTCAAGCTACAGTAGAAGCTATTATTGCTCTTACCATTATTTACCTTGCATTAGAGGTAAGTGAAAGTAAAAAATATCAATCTACGCCCTGGCTTATTGCATTTGGCTTTGGATTGCTTCATGGGCTAGGTTTTGCTAATGCTCTAACGGGAATAGGTATTGAAAATGAGCAACTATTACTTTCTTTGCTGTTCTTTAACTTTGGGATTGAAGTGGGTCAGCTTATGTTAGTCCCAATATTTGGGTCAATAATTTGGCTTGCGCAGAAATTTGATTTATACAAACAATCCGCCACCCTCACCTCATTGATTTTGGGTGGCATGGGTTTTTTCTGGCTTATCGACA
>CAYVYQ010000055.1:0-6197 GCA_964455855.1 uncultured Gammaproteobacteria bacterium | reverse complement strand
GCCACCCTCACCTCATTGATTTTGGGTGGCATGGGTTTTTTCTGGCTTATCGACAGAGTCACTGGAATCATAGGGTAATACCCAAATTTTAGAATTAGAAATTACTTAATCTTTTTCCAATAATTGCATCAGCTTCGTTCATGATGCCATCAATTAATTCTTTTACTGTTGGAATATCGTTAACTAATCCAGCAACCATTCCACAAGACCAAGCGCCAACCTCCATCGTTCCTTCATGCATGATTTTTGGATAAACGCCTGCAACCTCATCAGCAATGTCTTGAAAAGTTAGTTGATCGCCTAATGCTGCTTCTTTTTCCATGAGGCGCTCTACAGCTTCATTGTTTAATACTCTTTCAGTATTTCTTAGAGAACGCATAATTAATCTGGTATCTAATTCCGACGCATTCACAATTGAATCTTTAACATTTTGATGCACAGGAGCTTCTTGGGTAGCTATAAACCTTGTGCCCATATTCATACCTTCTGCTCCAAGAGCCATGGCTGCAACTAAACTTCTTGCATCTGCCATACCGCCTGAGGCAACAAATGGAATTTCTAGCTCATCAGCAGCTCTTGGTAAGAGAATAAAATTAGGTATGTCATCTTCACCAGGATGCCCGCCGCACTCAAAACCATCCACTGACACTGCATCACATCCAATGGATTGAGCCTTTAAAGAATGTCTGACAGAGGTACATTTGTGAATCACCTTAATACCAGCTTCTTTAAGGGCTGGTAAATACTCAGCAGGATTTCTACCCGCTGTCTCAACAATTGGAACACCGCCACCAATAATTACATCTACTAACCCTGGATAATCTGGAGGAGTCAAAGAAGGCAAAAAAGTTAGATTCACAGCAAAAGGTTTATCGGTCATCTCCTTACATCGAGCTATTTCATTGGCAAGCTTTTCAGGGGTTCCTTGAGTTAAACCAGTAATTGTTCCAAGCCCGCCTGCATTTGATACTGCTGCAGCTAACTCAGCAAAGCCAACATGATGCATCCCGCCTTGAATGATGGGGTGCTCAATGCCAAATAATTCTGTAATCTTAGTTTTCATATTCTCTCCTTTTATTTCATGTCTACTGGTGTTAAAAAATCTTCGTATTGCTTTTGCAGTCTCTGCATTCCTGATATCCATCTATCTCTGTCATTACCCTTTCTTGAAACATACTCAGCTACTTCTGTATGAGGTAATACTAAAAATTTTTCTTCAGCAATGCATTTTAGAACTTCTTGCGCAACCACATCGGGTTCCATCATTCCATCTACACCTGCAACACCAGGACCTTGAGCGGTCATAGCTGTTCTAACTGCTTGAGGACAAAGACAAGAAACACCAATACCCTTTTCTCCATAAGTAATCTTTACCCATTCAGCAAAACTTACTGCGGCAGCTTTAGTCACCGAGTAACCTGCTGCTCCCAATTGAGTTAAAAGCCCGGCTGCTGATGAAGTGTTAACTAGATAACCCGCTCCTCTTTCAATCATCTGAGGAAGAACATGTTTTGCTGCAAAGATATGAGATTGAACGTTTACATCCCAAATATTCTGCCAATCCGATGCTTCAACTTCAAAAAATCCTGGCACACCCCCAATTCCTGCATTGGAACAAAAAATATCTGTACCGCCAGCATGTTCATCTGCCTTTTGGATGACATTAATAATGTCTTTTTCATTGCCAACATTTGCTTGAACAGCAATACCGTTAACCGAATCAGCTGTTTCTTGCGCTCCTTCTAGATTCATATCCACAGCTACTATGGATTGAGCATCAGCCTCATGAAAAGCTTCACAAAGAGCTTTTCCAATTCCGCTGGCAGCACCAGTTACAACAACCCTTTTATTTTTTACATCCATTAATTTATCTCGGTAATTATTATTTCATCTGAGTCTAATGGTAAAACAACCATAGTTCCATCCTTTGATGAGCTCCAATCTTTTCTTATTTCATCCACACCTCGAAAAAACATTCTCTCAGTCAAATTATTTCTTGGAGCTGGGGTCAGGTGATAAAAAATCAAATGATCGACATTGGCTAGGTTTGCTGCCTGAGCCGCCTCTATAGGTGTTGTATGGTAAGTTTCAATATCATTTAAAATTTTTACTAACCCTTTATTGTTAGCTAAAGCTTTCCTCATAATTTTCAATTGATGATTTGCCTGAGCCTCGTGAAATAGCACATCAGCATCTTGAGAATGCTTGATAAGATTTTCACTGTAAGAGGTATCACCACTGATAACAATTGACCTACCTTTGTAGTCAAATCTGTAACCTAGAGCTGGTTTAACAGGATCATGAGGCACCCTAAAAGCTGTGACCTTCAAACCATCTTGATCAATAATAACTGGGTTTGATAAGTCTACTGGAAATGCATTAAACCCAGCGATATCCCTTGGCGCCACTTCATCGCCATGATGCTCATGTCTGAATTGATAGTCCAACTGATATGCGTCCTCAAAACCCTGAGTTACAAGCTCAACTCCTTCGGGACCATAAACATCCAAAGTTTTTGTATGAGCAGAATTAACCCAAGTCGCTAAGTGTAGGTCAGCAAGATCTGATATGTGATCTGAGTGGAGATGTGTCAACAGAGTACCGCGTATTTTGTTAGTATCTATCCTCCAATTATTGAGATTATTTGCACTGCCATCACCAATATCAACAACGTAATAATTACCGCCCGCATTAACTAAGACGCATGCTTGAGCCCTCCCAGGAGATGGAATTGGAGATCTGGACCCGCACACAACAGCGGATAATGAATTGTCATTTAGATCAGCAGTGGAACCGCCCAGAGTTTGAACAAATCTCAACATAAGCTGATCTTGAACAGCAGGAACTCTTGTTAAAACTGATACTAAAATAAAGCCAACGAGACCAATGATAAAGATATATTTAAGCAGCTTCATTATTTCTATCCTCAGTTGCAATTCTTGGGCCAGCAAAAATTAAAAATAAACCTACAAGCACCTCAACAAAAATTGCTGACATTACAAATGGTGCGCCGTATAGAGCGGCTGAAAGAGTTCTGTATAAAGCTGCCACCAGCAATAACATTGAAGGCGCGTAAAACCAATGACGAGTTTGCGTGAGAGCTCCAATTAATGTCATGGCGCCTACGGTTATAAAGAAACTTCCCATATCACCAATTTGAGCACTCAAACCAACACCCTCCAATAAGGGCATGCCTAGTTGCTCTGCAATACTTGCAGGAGCAATAATCCACTGAAGTCCGCTTATTAAAAAAAAGGCTCCGAAAAGGCCTGCGACTATTCTTAAAACATTTTTCATTTTTTTCTCCGTTTAATTTGACCAATAAATGTATTCATCTTCCTCTTCATATTTCTGTCCATCATATTTATCAATCATGATTGGAACTTCGTATGAAGATGGAAATAAGGGATCTTGTTGTTCAGAGTTAAATTGAACTAACAGCTCTTCAATCAACCTAACTTCTTCAGGATGATTTTCGATAATATTGTTTTGTTCTTCAGGATCTACTGAAGTATCAAATAACCAGCGCAAGTTCTCTTTTTTGCTGATAATGTATTTCCATTTTCCATGCAGAACTGACTGATGATTGCCTGAGCGCCAAAAAAGAGTTTGATGAGGCTGGCTGGTTTTTTCATTTTTTATGTAAGGTAATAAATTAACTCCATCTAACTCAACCTCATATGAGGATTGAATTCCAGCCGCTGATGCAATGGTAGAGAAAATATCAAAATGATGAACAGCACTATTTGATGTTTGTTCCGGGTTAATTTTATCTGGCCAGCTAACTATGTATGGAACTCTGATTCCCCCTTCAAAAAAGCTAATTTTCCAACCTCTATAAGGTTTATTTATATCATCAAGCTCAATGTAGTTTGCCCCGCCATTATCACTGGTAAATATGATCAGCGTTTTACCATGTATATCTAGTTCTTTTAATTTCTGAACAACTTTTCCAACGCTTCTATCAAGAGCTGCAATCATTCCTGAATAGACCTGAAGATTATGACCTTCCATGTGGCTCATTTGTTCAACATCGCTTCTTAAAGCCTGAAGTGGGTTGTGGATTGCCCAATGGCTTAAATATAAAAAGAAAGGTCTATTTTTATTATTTTCAATGACCTTGAGAGCCTCATCGGTGTAATAATCTGTAAGGTATTTATCAGGTGCAAATAACTCACCTTCATTAAATGTAGCTGAATATTGACCAATGCCCCAAATCATCTGATCGATTGTTGTATCAAATTTGGCATTCACAACATCAGGATGATCTTCAGGTAAATAGAGCGGGCCAACCATAGACAAAGAGTCTTGAAAGCCTTGGCTGAGAGGATCCATGCCATATGCATGACCAAGATGCCATTTTCCAATGTGGGCTGTATAGTAACCTGCATCCCTTAACACCTCTGCAATAGTGATTTCTTCGGTGGGCATCCCTTGTTGCATAAATGGGGGGATTTTTGAAGCTACTTCTCGATCGATTCTTGCTCTTAGCTCTTCATCATTCTCATTAGCAAGCCAATTTATTATCAATCTCCCTGTAGCTGGAACAGGAGTAAATTCATATCCAAATCTAGTTGGGTATTTGCCAGTCATAATTGAGGCTCTTGAAGGAGCGCAAGTTGCATTGGCAGCATAACCTCTGGTGAATAACATTCCACTTTTGGCTAAGGCATCAATGTTTTGGGTTTGCAATGTTCCATCTGCAGCCCCACCGTTGTGCATAGATATATCGTTATAACCCATATCATCAGCAAGAATTAGAATTATGTTTGGTCTATCATCCTCGCTAGCAACTTCTGGACCTTTAGACCAAGAGGTAGGAATGTTTTCTTGAACAGGCATAGTGATGCTTGCTATCTTTGGAATAGACCAAATAAGAATATTGACTTTATATTCCCAAATTAAAAATACAGAAATTAAAAATATTGGTAAAAAATAAAATAACTTTTTAAGCATCTTAAAGATTAACGATAATTCCCTCATTTGGATTGATCTTTCCTGCAACCATTTCTTCATAGATGCTAGTAAAATTTTCTAAGCCATCAATCTCTTTGACCTGCATCCAATTTTTACTTTGTATTGCTCTGGCAGTCATGAACGAATTTGTTTTTTCAGCATAGCCATCGTGCCCCCAATCTCCAATACGTTTTTGGATGTGAGCTGGAGCAAAAAAGAATTCAGTTCTATCTCTAAGCATTGCTTGGCCTAAAGCATCTTCTGCAGTGGTCTCATTATCCCAATGAGTCATACCCACCGTAAGGCACTTGAGCATGTTATCACCCAGCTCCCCATGGAGAGTTCCAAGAATTTCTCGATTGCCAGCCATATCAACCATCACAGAGCCCACTGAATAATCTACATGACTAAGCTCATCGTAAGAAATCACTTCATCATAACAACCAAGATTTTCCACAAACTGTGAGTTTGATCGAGACGTAAGTCCAACTATTTTTGGTGCATTTTCAATATCAGCTAGACCTTGAGCCAGACCAATGGCAGTTTTACTCGAAGCGCTAACTACAATTACTTGAGATGCTCCAAGGTATGAATCTTCAGCCAAAGAGTCACATAAACAAAATGCAGTAATATGAAGTGGAAACAAAAGAGCTCTAACTGCATCCATGGATGGATCGTAATTTTGATCTCCATTAAGCCTCACATAATTATTGTAAACAGGGGGGAGTTCTTTACGGTGCTCTTTGCCATCACTAAAACTTTGATCAGAGACTTTGATTGGACTTAAGGTTAATGAGTCTGCAGCTGGAAAATAACCAAAGAGTCGTTCTCCAACATTTAAACCTTCAATATTTGAATGGGTAATTTCAGCAAACCCCCACATAGGTATGCAACCCCATTCATTCTTTTCATCTTGCGCTGCTGGAAAAAATTTCCAATAACCAATCGTATCTCCCGCAACACCATAAGTTACGTTATTAGCTGTAAAAGCAAAGCTTTCAATCTTGACTGCAATCTCACCATCATGAATAGAAACTGAATCAGTATCTACAATTCTTGAATGAGTTAAATCAGATTTAAAAGTTTGAAATTGACTCATAATTTTTTCCTTTGGATTATTTTTTTTGTATTAGTGAAAGACTAAAAAGTATTATTAAAAGAAAAGTAATATAAGGAGCCCCAACTGCCCCTGGAGTTGCTCCAACGGTATAAATGCCTTGCACAGCTATGTCTTCTCTTAT
>CAYVYQ010000054.1:0-6271 GCA_964455855.1 uncultured Gammaproteobacteria bacterium | reverse complement strand
CAGACATATTGACCATCTATGGCAATCCTATAATCAGCTGAGCATGTCACAAACAAGCCTAGTGCAATTGAATGTCCAGAAACAGCTGCAACAATAGGCCTATCAAAGGAATAGAGCTCTAAAAGGAGACGATAGCCCAACTGAACCATCTTTGTAATTTTTTCCATATCACCAGTTGCCAAGGTTTTTAAATCAAATCCGCCTGAAAATAAGCCCTCCCTTCCAGTGATGACAAGTGCTCCTGAATCTCTTGGGACCTTTGCAAGCAATTCGTTAACCTGAGAAAGCATGTCATATGAAAAAGCATTCGCTTTACCATCATCCAGCTTGATAATGGAAATATCATTTTCTTGAGATAAAGTTGCAATGGAGTCTGTCATATTATCCTTGTTGATGGGTTATTGAGTTGAATATATATTAACAAGAATTACTCCATTTACTATTAAGAATAATCCTAAAATCGCTTGCCAGCTCAACTGCTGACCATAAATAAAATAAGATAGAACTGCGATAGATAGAACTCCTAGGCCGCTCCAACAAGCGTAAACTATGGCAAGAGGTATGGCTCTCAAAGCTAGCGTCAAGAAATAGAAAGAAGCGAAATAACAAATGCTCATAATGACAGTGGGTAGCTTTTCAGAGAACTCTTTTGTAAGCGGAAGCATTAAAGTTCCAGCAACTTCAAAAACAATTGCGCCTAATAGAGATAAATATGCTGACATGTTTAAATTTTTGTATTATTGGGAAATATTGTCTAGGTAAGTCTTAACTTTAAGTATGGCATTCTCCCGAATATCCATATAAAAAAGCGCATAATCCAAGCCATGATAGTTGCCTAATGAGCCGCCAAATGCTTGAAATCTAGTTCCCGTCTGATCAGTTGCAAAAAGCAATCCATTCTTGCACTGGGCTTGAACATATTGCTTGAGAGGGGCTTCTAGGGGGCCAAAAGTTTCTCCCTTAGGACCATCATCGCCAGTGAAATCTAATGCAAATTCACCTGAAACATAGACGGCGCCCTTCGCATCAGCAAGATTGGATATAGTCCCCTCGTTTTTCCAAGTTATAGGATTAACACAAATATTATTTTTATAAACTGGCATTTCCCTGTTCAAATAATTCACATTGTATGTATCCCAATGCACAAGACACCCTAATTGGGTTGGGCTATCACAAATAGAAATATCGCTTATTTCATTCATTCTATCTTTAGAAATTGTTCCACCAATAATATAAGCCCCTACCATCCTTGGGTATAAATCTGTTCCGTCGATTTCTTCTGCTAACAATCTAATAGAGTGGTGCGTGCCTTGACTATGACTTGCAAGAATAAATGGTCTTCCATTGCTGAAGTTGTTAATAAAATACTCAAAAGATTTTTTGACATCTTGATAAACAAAGGCATGAACTTCCTCGCGAAGCTCATCAGTCCCAAAATAACTATAAATAGATGCTTGACGATAGTGAGGCGCATAGATGCTACAACAACCATTGTATGCGCTGGCTTGATTGGCCATCATCCATTGGGTGTTTTCTTTTGTTGCCGACTCTTCCTCAAGAGGATCGGTCCAGGTATGTCCCTTTAAATACCCAGTGGGATGAACAAAAAATACATCTACCTTTGAATTTAATTGATCAATGCCGTCTTCCCCGGCAGGAATTAAGTCAGCCTCATCTTCTATTGAAGGCAGGGATGCCCAAGAGCTTTCTTTGGAATAATCAAGCTGTGGAACCGCATCATTAGGGTTAAAAGGATGATCTGGTCCACCAAAAAAATAGCCATATGCAGTTTCAAACGTTAGGCCTTGGTCACGTAAGTCATCGATATAGGGGAAAGCCCATGCAATAAATGCCAAAAGGAACAATGCAAAGATAAGAAGAGTTTTTTTCATAGCGTCAATTTATTTTTTTTAATATCCAAAAACCCAGCCAAGTGCTGACAATCGCTTTAAAAGTTTGAGAGATAATAAGTGGTAATGAGAAAATGAAATCTAACCAGACATTCCAAAACCAGGAATAAAACCAATCAACTATTGGAAGCAATAATGTGAAATAGTTTTTTATAAATTCAATGTTAGATAATGACAGAATTCCATAATCAGATGAGAGCACAACCTGCATACCCCATAAAATAATTAGAATTTGAATAGGAGTTGTGCCAATACAAAAGTATGCAATAATTTTAAGAAACGTATTCATAGTTAGATTACTCTATGAATAACTATAGTGTGTTTACAGGAGAAACAAAAATGTATAAAAAATTTAGCTTATTTTCTTTATTGATAATTTCTATCTCAATGTCGCTTTCAGCTTATGAGCCATATGGACCTCATACATCTGATAGATGGCAAATATGGGCTTATTCAAGTGCTGCTCCTTCTTTTATTGGAGATAATGCAGCAATTATAGGTTCAAGTGGAAAAGTTCTTAGAGAAGGCACCAATGGCTGGACATGCCAGTCTGCAAATCCAAGGCCATATCCAAAAAATGGCTGGAAGAATCCTCATGAAGCTATGGCGGTTTGTCATGATGATGAAGGCATGAAGTGGATGATGGCATACATGCAGGGTATAAAACCAAACATGGAAAGGGACAGTTACATGTGGATGCTGAATGGAGATATGGGAGAGGACAATACCAAGGCTGGGGTCTTTAACAAGGAGGATTCAACTCCTGGAGAGTGGATTGAGTCTGGACCACATCTAATGTTAATGCCAAAAGATCCTGCGACCCTTGAAAATTTTTCTACTGATTTTATGAGTGGAGCCCCCTACGTAATGTTTGCAGGGACAGACTATGCTCACTTAATGATTCCTATGGAAGACTATTACAAATATACCAAGTAGTGATTCTTTGAAAGCAGCCCTGTTTAATCAGGGCTTCTGCTTAGCGCCGCTTTGCCAGGCTATTATAGAGACAGGAATGGTAAGTAAATAAATCAAGGCTAAGACATTAATGGTTATCCAAAGAAAATTAATTATGCTTAAGGCAATGATAGAAAATAAAACTAAAAAACCTAGCTTTGACTGAATAAGCATTCGTTTTCTTTTAATTGAAAAAGTTGGGATTCGACTGACTAACAAGGCACTAATCAAAATAATATAGCCAGCCACAAAATTAAGGTTTTCATAGGCCCAGTCATAACCCATAAATGAGTGTGTTAATGGCAATATAATTAAAATTGCCCCAACAGGAGTGGGGATACCGCTAAAAAAGTGCTCGGGCTCTCCATCGGTGGCCTTGGATTTCTCTAGCCTTACATTATATAAAGCTAATCTTAAACAGGAAAAAATTATAAAAGCTAAGGCGGCGAATGCTCCTATGCTGCTATCTTGATTAAAGATTGACATATAAATAAGTAGCCCAGGCGCAATTCCAAAACTTAAGAAATCAGACAGAGAATCTAGCTGAGCTCCAAGATCTGATTCACTTTGTAAATGTCTAGCCAACATACCATCCAAAACATCGCATACTCCAGCAAATAGAATACAAACAATGGCTAAATTAAAATCTGATTCAAGAGCAAATCTAATTGAGCTCAAGCCGAAACTAAGACCTGATAAGGTAATAACATTAGGAAGAAGAACTTTAAAATCTAATTTTTTCATTTGTTATTTAAGGGCGGCCAAGATTGATTCTCCTGCAACAACTTTATCGCCAACTTTACATTTTTCCACTGCATCCAATGGCATATAGATATCAACCCTTGAACCAAATCTTATTAGTCCAAATCTTTCGCCCTGATTAAGTTGGTCGCTTGATGAGATAAAACTTAGAATTCTTCTAGCGATTAAACCGGCAATTTGAACGACTATAATTTTGGCTCCATTTTCAGAATTTAAAATCAAGCTGCTTCTTTCATTTTTATCGCTTGCCTTGTCTAAGCTTGCATTTAAAAATTGACCTTTTTTATATACGATATTTTCTACCCTGCCTTGTATCGGGCTCCTGTTAACATGAACATTAAATACATTCATAAAAACACAGATTCGCTTCATCTTTTCTCCTTCCATGTGCAATTCTTCTGGTGGATAAGCCTCATCAATTAAACACACCTTTCCATCTGCTGAGCTAATAATTAAATTTAGATCTTGTGGGGTGTCTCTTTCAGGATCTCTAAAAAACCATAAAACAAAAAAGGTAAGGAGGAAACTAGTTGTAACAAGCGCAGTTGGCATAGATAAAAACAAAAGAATCGTTGATGTGATAAATGAGATTCCCGCAAACTTCCAGCCTTCTGGGTGAATGAAGTATCTTTTGTTGTTTTGCTTGCTCATTGACTGTTTCTTAAATTAGTCGTGCATTTTATGCCATAAAAAGAGCTTTTAAAAATTTAATCTTAGCTAAAGCCAATTATTTGGCTATACAAGATTACCAAGGCCATAGAGACCTGCAAAATTAAAGTGATCCACAGAATGATTTTGGTTATTGGTTTTGGTTGTAATTCTCGACTTAATTTGCTTGTTAGGTACAGGGCGCCGATATTGATTATTGGCAATCCAAGTGCTGCCCAAATTCCAGCTATTAATAAAAGCGTTATAGGATTTGGCAATAAAAAATAAGCAATGGATGAAAACAAGGGTATAACAAATGCAATAATCTTAATTAAATCCCTTCGAGTATTTGCTTTTTCAGCGACCAAACCAATTGAAATAAGATAGTCTGAAATCGTTCTAGTAAATGCTGCTGTTCCTGAAAGCAAGGTTGAGAAAAGCACGAAAAATGCTAACGGAATAAAAAACCATTTGGCCCAGGTTCCTAAAATTGTGGTGAACATATTTAATAGAGTCTGAATGATGTCGCCATCAGGAGGAGGATAAAGACCCAAAGTGTTTAAGACAGCTGCACCTAAAAGAAAGAATGGAAGAGTGCCCAAGGTCACAAAAAAGACTGTTGCCCAAACGTCTGTTTGCATTACTTTGATCCATGCTTTGACTTCGTGCTGATTACCATCATGTTTGGCATAGCCTTTCTCTAAACACCAATAGGTGTATGCCATGATTTCACCATAACTTATTCCGGTAAAGCCAAAAACCGCTAAAGCTAGAGCTGCGTGCTCAAATGGAAATGCAAATGTAAGGCCGCCTAAAATTTGTGAGCTTGATATTGCATAGGGCGTTGATTGCATAGAAATAGCAATAATTAAAGTTACAACTGAAAAGAAGAAAACCATTCCAAGCAGAATCTTTTCAAGCGTCTGATAAGTTCCAAGGTAGAGAATAAACCATGTAATAAAACATGCGACTAGCACCCATATTTCAGTACTAAGAATCGGTATCATCAGATGCCCTGCTTCTGCTACTGCGCCAGCAAGGCCGCCCATACCTGCAACAGAAGGAATGACACCGATGAACATAAACCAAACTAACCATGAAGCTTTTTTATCTCTGAGGTTTGTTTTTGGCCCAGGCATATCTGAAAAAGATTCAAGGAAAGTCTGATTGGTAGCTATGACATAACGACTAATTTCAGCTTGAATAAGAGGTTTGCTCCAAAGACTTAATAAAAGCCACCACAGCAAAGCAAAGCCAGTTGCTGCTCCCAACAAAGGTGATAGAGCTATAGATCCACTCCCAACAACGCTTCCTGTCACGATAATACTTGGTCCAATAAATTTTAAGCGTTGTATAAATGAGGTGGGTGCTTTAATCATAGTTTTTCTGTAAAAGTACGACATCTTTTGATTGGATTTCGCATTTCCAATTCCTTTGAGAGGCTATCACCTGAAAAGTCTTTTCACAATAAAAAGTTACGTGGGTCGGATCTCTTCGATAGTACCAATTCTCAAACTTCTCATCTGAGGTCAAAAAGGAGGTCATAACCCCAAGCCAGCCTCCCGGTTTAAGGAGACTATTTAGAGTATTGAACTCTTTATATGGATCATGAAAATGCTCTGCAGTTTCTGTGCAGGTTATAAAATCATATTGCTTAGACAGCACACCCTCATCTGGATAAAAAAATGGATCATATAGCGAAACCTTAAAGCCCTCTTTGATGAGGATATCTGCCAGTGCTGGTCCTGTCCCACAACCAAAGTCTAATCCATGAGCGCCAAGAGATATTTTTTCTTTTAGTGGATTAGATAGCTTTGATAAAAATGCTCTATATTCTGCATCATTAACATCATTATTGTGCTCTAAGTATCTTTTCTCTTCTTCCTGCGCATCAATAAAATAAGACTTATCTAAATATTTACATCCGCAAATATCGCAACTCCAATAAGTCTTATTATCGATAGTATCAAAGCATGAGGCAGCATCGGATCTGCATA
>CAYVYQ010000053.1:0-6973 GCA_964455855.1 uncultured Gammaproteobacteria bacterium | reverse complement strand
CCAGCAAAGAAGGTAGCAGTTAAAAAAGTTGCAGCCAAAAAGACCTCTCCAAAAAAAACGACTGCTAAAAAAAGAACAACACCAATATCTTCCTATAAAGGCCGTAAGGGTGAAAAGTACATGAGCGCTGCAATGAAAAAACATTTTAATGCTGTTTTAATCGAGTGGCGTGAACATTTGCGAGAAGAGATGCAAAAAACTTTTGATCATCTTAAAAATAAGGGCGAATCATATGCAGATCCAATCGATAGAGCTTCACAAGAAGAAGAGTTTGCATTTGAGCTTAGGACAAGAGATAGAGAAAGAAAGCTTATTAACAAAATTGCAGGATCCTTAGAACAAATCAAACAAGATGACTACGGATACTGTTATGCTTGTGGAATAGAAATAGGAGTAAAAAGACTTGAAGCTCGTCCGACCGCTACACATTGTATTGACTGTAAAACACTTGATGAAATTAAAGAAAAGCAACTTGGTGGTTAGCGATCTGGCTCAAAAAAGTTTCTTTTAAGCTTTTGAATAAAAAAAATAAAGCATCTTCAGTAAAAACTCCAAAAATACTAAAGGAAAACAAATTTAGCCCTCTTGCTATTGAGGTGGTTAAAAAATTAAAACAGGCTGGCTTTCAGGGATATCTGGTTGGCGGCTGTGTCCGCGATTCACTGGCGGGAATAAAAGCAAAAGATTTTGATGTTTCAACAGACGCTACTCCCGAAGAAGTCAGAAAAATTTTTAGGTCATCAAGAATTATTGGCAAAAGATTTCGGTTGGTTCATGTGTTTAGTAGAAATGAATTGATCGAAGTTTCGACCTTTAGAGCAAATACTTCAAAACAAGATAACGGCTCTGGCGTTGTAAAGGATTCGGAAGGAAAGATCCTTAGAGATAATGTTTGGGGAACTTTAGAAGAAGATTGCATTAGAAGAGACTTCTCTATTAACGCACTATATTTTGATCCTATAGAAAATCACTTATGTGATTTTCATAACGGTCTGCAGCATTTACAAAAAAAAATTCTTGTTTCAATTGGTGATCCCCTAATTCGATTTGAAGAGGATCCTGTAAGAAGTTTGCGTGCTATTCGATTCAGCTCAAAACTTAATTTTAAAATTGCCAATGATGTAAAAGAGGCCATATATCAAAAAGGTCATTTGCTAGGGAATATTTCTAACGCAAGAATGTTTGATGAGTTTTGTAAAATTTTTCTTACAAAAAAAGCCCTAGATAATTTTAATAAGCTGGATGCATTTGGTGTTTTAAAGTATTTAATCAATACAGATGGGTATGTTGAAGACTCATTTGGATTGAGATTTCAGCACGCTGCACTAATTAATACTGACAATCGATTAAAGGCATCAAAATCTGTTACTCCAGGATTTCTAATCGCTGCCTTACTTTGGCCAAGACTTATTGATGCATCCAAGGAAAAAGGAAGTCTTAATCTAAGAAAGTTTTTTAGAAGCATGGATAGAATTATTAGAGAGCAACAAGTATTGACTGCTGTTCCAAGAAAATTTCATGGATACATTAAAGATATTTGGTCACTACAATTAAAGCTTGAAACTCGTTTAGGGCATCAGCCATATAAGATTTTAAATCATCCTCGCTTTAGAGCCGCCTATGACTTCTTACTTTTAAGGGAAGAAGCAGCAAGAGACTCTCAAGGTATGGGTAACTGGTGGACGCAATTTCAACAAATTAATCGATCGGGTAAAATTGAGTTACTAAAGTCATTAAGAGAATCAAGGAGCGGTCCAGTTGAGAAAAAATTTGGTTTCTTGGAAGAGTTAAGCTAATCTTTACCAAACAGAATAAAAACCTTATGGAACCAGCTTTACAGGAAGCTCCGCTTCCGAAATATATCGCAATTGAAGGACCAATTGGCGTTGGCAAGACCACACTTGCCCATAAAATTGCTGAGACTTTTAATTATGATGTATTTTTAGAGCAACCTGCAGAAAACCCATTTCTTAAAAGCTTTTACAGAAATCCAAAACAGTCTGCCTTGGCAACTCAATTATTCTTCTTGTTCCAACGTATGCAACAAATAGAGGATCTAAAACAAAGGTCATTGTTTGAGCCTGTGCGCGTTGCTGATTTCTTGATTCAAAAAGACAGATTATTTGCTGAGGTAACTTTATCCGAGGAAGAAATGGGTTTGTACGACAAGGTCTATGAACATTTAACCTTAGATGCCCCTTCGCCCGATTTAGTCATTTATCTTCAGGCTCCAGTAGAAGTTTTATTAGAGAGAATAAACAAACGCGGCAATCCTGATGAAAAATTTCTAACCATTGATTATTTAGAAAGGCTGAATGATGCTTACTCAAAATTCTTTTTATATTTCGAAAATGCGCCTCTGTTAATTATTAATGCATCAGATATTGATCTCGAGAGCGGCGGTTCTGATTATGACATGCTAATTGAAAAAATTATGTCTGATCCTAGGGGAAAAAATTTCATCAATCCCCAGCCCTCTATCTTATAAAAAACTCAGGCAAGTTTATGGCTGAAAAAAAATACCTGCCTCCTAAAAATCTCGACAATCCATTCATAGAAAACTTAGATGAATACAATGCGATGTATCAACTATCTATTGAGGATCCTCAAACCTTCTTTGGGGAACAAGCTAAAGAAAACTTGGCATGGATAGAACCTTTTACCAGCGTTCATAATAATAAATTTATTGATTCAAGATGGTTTGAAGGGGGCAAAATCAATATTGCCTATAACTGCATTGATAGGCATTTAGAATCTCATGCAGACAAAACCGCACTCATCTGGGAAGGAGATGATCCAAGTCAATCTCAAGAAATTACTTATGCTGAATTACATCTTAATGTTTGTAAATTTGGAAACATTTTAAAGAATTTAGGAGCCTCGAAAGGATCAAGGGTATGTATATATATGCCAATGATCCCTGAGGCAGCCTTCGCAATGCTGGCATGCGCAAGAATTGGCGCCATCCACTCAGTGGTATTTGGAGGATTTTCTCCGGAATCACTGAAGGACAGAATTTTAGATGCAGATTGCAGCATAGTTATTACAGCAGATGAAGCTATCAGAGGTGGGAAGAACATTCCTCTTAAAGAGAATGTTGATACTGCCTTGTTAGATTGTCCAGGAGTTGACCATTGCCTTGTTATTAAGCGAACCAATGAAAAGATTGATTGGGTAGCAGACAGGGATATAAATTATGAAGAGATGTTTAAAGAGGCATCCAGCGAGTGCCTGTGCGAACCAATGAATTCAGAAGACCCATTATTTATTTTGTATACATCTGGCTCGACAGGAAAACCAAAAGGCGTAATGCATACCACTGGAGGATACTTGCTGGGCGCACATTTAAGCTTTAAATATCTTTTTGGCTATAAAGCTAATGACAAATATTGGTGCACTGCAGATGTTGGGTGGATTACCGGCCATACCTATATCCTCTATGGGCCTTTATCTAATGGAGCTACCAGCTTAATGTTTGAGGGAATTCCAACATACCCTAGCCCTTCTAGATTCTGGGAAATTTGTGATAAACATCAAATCTCTATTTTTTATACAGCGCCCACTGCCCTAAGAGCCTTGATGGCACAAGGAGATAAGCATGTGCTTAAAACTAGCAGGCAAAGCCTTCGTATTTTAGGAACTGTGGGTGAGCCAATTAATCCTGAGGCATGGGAGTGGTATTTTAAAGTGGTTGGTAATGAGGCTTGTCAAATCATTGATACCTGGTGGCAAACGGAAACGGGCTCTGTCTTGATTTCTCCCATTGCAGGCATCACACCAGTAAAACCAGGATCAGCAACCCTGCCATTTTTTGGAGTTAAGCCTGAACTTGTCAATGAAAATGGAATTATTTTAGAGGGGGAGCAATCTGGAAATCTGATCATCACTCAATCCTGGCCAAGTCAGATAAGAAGCGTATATGGAGATCATCAAAGAATGATTGATACATATTTTTCAACTTATGAGAATGCGTATTTTACTGGTGATGGTGCTAAAAGAGATAGCGATGGATACTTTTGGATTACTGGTAGGGTTGATGACGTGTTAAATGTATCTGGACACAGACTTGGAACGGCTGAAATAGAGAGCGCTTTGGTGCTGCATGAGAAAGTTGCCGAAGCGGCAATTGTAGGTTTTCAGCACCCAATAAAAGGCCAAGGTATTTATGCATTTGTGACACTCATGGTTGGAGAAGAAGAGAAAGAAAGCTTGATAGTTGAACTACAGAATTTTGTTGCAAAAGAAATTAGTCCAATTGCAAAACCTGATCTTATTCAATGGGCTCCAGGACTCCCAAAAACTAGATCTGGAAAAATTATGCGAAGGATTCTAAGAAAGGTTGCTGATGGTGAATTTGATGATCTTGGTGATACATCAACTTTAGCTGATCCAGGGGTGGTTAAGGATTTAATTGCAAATAAAGTTAACTTAAAAATAACTAACTAATAAACATCCTATTCCAACCACAGAAGTCATGATTACCAAATAATTATTAAGGGATTCTTCTTCCATTAATTGCATTTCTCCTTTCGAGTGATAAAAAATATCAGGTTTAATTAAGAGCGTCATGGTATTAAGCGCATGCATAAAAAATATTACTAAAACAAACCAATGCGCCTCTTCAATAATTGCTGCAAAACTTATCAACAAAAATGGGGTATCAAAAATTACTAAAAATTTTCTGTTGTTTGGATTGTAAATAAATCCAAAAATATTAAATTTCTCTTTTATCAAAAAAAGAATAATGAGAGCTGAAATTAAATATAAGCATCCAAGAATGAAAGAAAACATTTACTTTATTTAAATGACCAGGATTTACTCGTTGGATTAAAAGTTGCTGTTCCATCTTCAAGCAATTTGTATAAGTGTGCTTCCAGACTCCAAATTGCAATAGGATGAAGTTTTGGGTCAACGTCATCATAAACACTGATTACTAAATCTTTAGAAGTAACGCTGGAACAAAGCTTTAACTTAGCAATCACTTTTCTTTCTCGTTCTAGCCTATGGTCAATAATCCAGTCAACTACTGACATTGGATCTTCCAGAAAGTCGCCATGACCAGGCCCTATTTTATTAAAATTATAGTTTCTTAATAATTCCAAAGAGCTCAAATAATCTTTCATAGAGCCATCAGGATGAGCAATGACAACCGTAGAACCATTCATAATATGATCCCCTGTAAGCATGACTTTTTCCTCTTGTATTAAATAACAAAGATGATTTGAAGCATGACCAGGAGTGTGGACGGTCTCAATGGTGTATTCATTTGTTTTAATTAAATCTCCATGCTCAAGAATACGATCAGGTTTAAAAGTTCTATCTTGAAGAGAATCATCTTTTTCAAGCAATCGACCCATCAAAGGAACTTCAAGCATTTCCCCTAGCACTTTGGCTGCGGGGGAATGATCGCGATGGGTATGGGTAACTAAAATACGTTTAATCTTTCCCTCGCCAAGATTAATTAAGTGTTCAATGTGTGCATCAATTTTTGGTCCTGGGTCCACAAGAGTAATATCATCTTTGCCAATTAGGTAACTATTTGTTCCTGGGCCAGTAAATACACTGCCATTAGAAGCTGTTACTCTCTGAATAAATTCTCTAGACATTGTCATATCCCTCCTCTCCTGGAAGAAAACCAACCCACTCACCGTCTCTTTTAATAAATTTGGGAAGTATTGGTGGAATTGCATTGTCTCCCAAGCCATCAAAATAACTAAAAGCTTCGGTGCTAGAAGAAAATTCAGCTAATTTTTCAATATTTTTTATGGTTGGAAGAATCATATTCATTTCTCCATCTTTTAATTTATTTAGGGCTTCAACAGGTTTAATCCAAAAGCTCTCAGTTAATTCAAAGCCATCATGGCTGGCGAGTTGCTTGGCATTAACCTTAGCAAGAAAAAATCTGGTATCAAATCTTTTTGGTTCAATTGCTGGAGTAATCCAATGTGCACAAGGCACAATATTTTTAACTTTAAGGCTTAAAGATTCTGACACACAGATATCTTTAAAAGTAATGTCTTTATTGTTAAGTTTTTTTCTTAACTTACCAAGCTTTTCTGCATCCTGCATAATAGAATTTTCTGGATTTGCAAGCAGCACTCCAACCTCCTCAAAGCATTCTCTAATGCAAGCAACCCAAAAAGCCAGGCCATTATTATCAATCCCAAGCTGTTTAGAAGCTTCAGCGTCTTCCATTCCTTCACATCGTTGATATAAAGCATATTCAGAATCTTCAGGGTCTAATTTACCGCCTGGAAAAACATACAAACTTCCAAAGGGAGATCTGCTGCTTCTCTTAACCATAAATATTTCAAAACCACCCTCTTGTGCCTCTCGCATTAAAATAACTGTTGCTGCTGGCTTAATGGGTGTTGTCATAATTTTTATCAATAGTATGGTGTTTTATTATCCTTTAGAATACACATTAATGGAAATTACAGACTCACTCGAAACCGATATAAAGGATGCTCCAGACTGGTTCCATTCAGCTATATCTCAAAGCCCCAGAAAAGAAAATCTAAATCACCCACTTGGCAATGTTGCCTATCAAGTCTGGGATAGGAAAGATGCTCAAGATATTATTATTCTTATTCATGGTACAGGTGCACATAAGCAATGGTGGGATCCCATTGCGCCACTTTTATGTAACAAATTTTCTATCATTGCTCCAGATCTTCCTGGGATGGGGGAGTCTGATCATAGAAATGCATATAATTTCGAAGACTTTAGCGATGCATTAATCGCAATTTTTCATCAAGAAAAAATTGTTCACGGTAATCAAAAAGTGTATCTGGTAGGTCATTCATTGGGCGGGCATGTAGCGGGGTTTCTGGCAAGTGAATTCCCAGATCTATTTCATGGAGTTGTGATGATTGATTCTCCTATTCGCCCTCCAACATATGATTATGACAAGCATCAAAGCACTGGTCCGCTGCGAAGAATCAAATACTATCCTGATAAGGTTTCAATCATA
>CAYVYQ010000052.1:5418-7120 GCA_964455855.1 uncultured Gammaproteobacteria bacterium | reverse complement strand
AGATCAAAAGTAGTTAATGGATTCTATCAAATAACAACATTATTAGTCATAAATAAAAAACAGCTTTTTCCAACATAAGAGCAAAAAAGCATCGAAGTACCTTTATCTATATTTAATTTTTTTGGAAATTGTAGATAGCGCCTAAATCTAACAATTGAGTCAATTCATCTAAAAATGTATAAGACTCTTGCATTAATTTTATATCTAATAAATCTTCTGGATTGAGTTGATCCCTGTAATGCTTGCTAACCAAAGCTCTCAAATCCATAAGTTTTTTTGAGCTTAACAAAAATTTTTCATTGATCTTTTCAAACTCATCATTATTAACCACAGTTTTAAATCTTAAGCAGGCTGGCCCTCCTCCATTCATCATGCTTTGTCGAATATCAACAAATTCAATGTGCTTGATGGGTGAGGAGGATTTAATTTCATCTAGCCATCGCATACAGTTAGGATGATTTTGAACTTCTTCTGGTAGCAACATCATCATCTCATTATTCTTAACGGTAATTAATTGTGAGTTAAGCAAATAACTTGATACAAGATCATCGAGAGAAATATCTTCTGAGAGAATTTCAATGGGATGAAAGCCTTTTACATGATCCCTCAGGTGGTGCAATACTCTTTCTAATTCAACTCTATCTGCAAATGCTTCTTGATGAAAAATAAAAACCTCTTCGTTGGCCAGGCTCACAATGTCATTATGAAAACTGCCTGAATTAATGGCTTGTTCGTTTTGTTTTAAAAACAGCACTCTATCTGGATCAAGTTGATGCTGAGTTGAAACAGCTTGAGAGATTTCTTCTGCTTGACGAGCAATGATGTCGTGGTGAGCGTCAAATGCAGTGCTTCCAAAGACAAAAATCTGAAAGCCTGGTTTCAGATGCTGAGCACTCACTCTCAAATGATTTGCAGCACCTTCATCACCATATCCTGAGATGTTTTTAATTGGTTCGTGCACCTCAGCAACTCTCTGAAACATAAGTTCTAATTGAGTCTTTGTAAATTCATGTTCAATGGAACGATGAAACATGGAATTTAAATTAGCAGGAGTTACATGAATGTTTTGATCATAGCTATCAATACTGGGAGAAAAAGTTGCTGCATTGGCTGCCCACATTGATGAGGCAGAATAAACATTTTTCAATAAAGCTGGATTTTGTTTAGCTACTCGATTAATCACCTCTTCATCTGTGCCGCCATATCCAAAAGCTCTAAGAGTCTTTAAATGTGGGCGCTCATGAGGCAAGAAAAATCCTTGTGGAATCCCTTGATCCATAATGAGCCTCATTTTATCGAGTCCCTGCAATGCAGCAGCTTGAGGATTTGAAGTTTGGTTGAGATGTTTTTGTGAAGCTAAATTACCTTGTGATAAGCCAGCATAGTTGTGAGTCGGTCCAATTAAACCATCAAAATTAATCTCCCCCGAAAAAGTCATCTATAGTTTTTTTATAATTGATGCCTTTGGCCATGCACAATAATCTGCAGCATAAAAACCTGCAGGTCTCAGATTGCCACTTCTACCTATACCGCCAAATGGAAAGGCTCCTGATGCGCCCGTAGTGGTTGAATTGAAATTGATAACGCCTGCATTAATTTTTTGTGCAAATCCTTCAAATAATTTCTCGTTGTCTGAAATAAGTCCTGCTGCCAAACCATATTTTGTATTATTTGCTTCTGCCACAGCATCATCAAAGGTGTC
>CAYVYQ010000052.1:0-5318 GCA_964455855.1 uncultured Gammaproteobacteria bacterium | reverse complement strand
CTGCCAAACCATATTTTGTATTATTTGCTTCTGCCACAGCATCATCAAAGGTGTCAGCAAAATACACCTGCAGCATTGGACCAAAGTTTTCCTCATCATAAGATTTTTTCATGCCGGTAATATTGATCAAACTGGGTGTGACCAAGTTAAATGAACCTCTAACTTTGCGAGCCTTCAGAATTGATTTGGCACCCAGCTTGATTAGCTTATCTTGAAAAGCTAAAAATCCATCAGTGGCTTTGGGTGAGATTAATGGGCCGTAGTATAGATCTGCTTCATCTGCATAGGAAAGCGATTGAATTCTCTGCTTCAATTTAGCTAAGATTTTCTTGCCATTATTAGTGTTAGGAAGAATCAGGCGTCGGGCACAAGTGCAACGTTGGCCTGATGAAATAAATGCAGATTCAAAAATAAGATCTACTGCGGCATTAATTTTTTGAGTTGACCAAACCACCAATGGATTATTGCCTCCCAATTCTAATGCAAGGATTTTCTCTGGGTAATCAGCCATGATTTTATTAATTTGTTTGCCCACTTTGTAGCTGCCAGTGAAAAGCAGTCCCTTATTTAGAGGATGCTTGCAAAGGCCTTGCACTATATCTTTACCCCCATGAATCATATTGATGACACCCTCGGGTAATCCGGCTTTATCCCATAGCATCATCATGTATTCTGCAACCATAGGAGTCGATTCACTTGGTTTGTAGACGATGGTATTGCCGGCAATGAGTGCTGGAGTGATGTGCCCATTTGGTAGATGTAATGGGAAGTTAAATGGTCCCACAACCGACATGACGCCATGGGATGCATGTTGAAGACTTGTCTGCATGAGACCTAGAGAATTTCTTTCAGAACCTGTGCGTTTTTTATAGGCAAGAATTGAATTATTAAGCTTGGCCAGAGTGGCAGCAACCTCAGAAGCAGCATCAGCATGAGTTTTACCGGTTTCTGTTGAAATAAGCTTAGTCATTGGCAACTTATTCTTTTCAAGCAAAGCATAAAATTTTCTAATGATTTTTATTCTTGTTTGGATCGATTCAGCCGACCATCCATCATGACTCTTATGGGCGGCATGCATTGCTGCATTTAATTGAGAAGCATTGGCAAAATTGCCCTCCCAAACTATTTCACCCGTCAATGGGTTCATGGATTTAAATAACTTGTCTTTTCCCGAGGACCATTGATTTTGTATGTAAAGCATTAGTTGACCTGCGCCAGGGAGCCTGGCTTTAAATTCAAAGCTTTTGCTACTTTGGCTGAGATGAAAAGCTCCTTCTTATCTTTATCAAAAGCATAATTTTCTTTGACCACGGCAAAAGACTCAATGGATGGATTTGAGATAAAACCAAATCGATCAAAATTAATATTTCTTTTGATCACAATAGGAAATAATTTTGCAGATTTAACCAAGGGGATATCTTTAATTTTTGCCTCCAAGCATGGCCCTCCATCTAAAACATCGATCAAACCATTAGGTCTAAAGTTTTGTTTTCTCAGCAGTGAATATGCAGGCATAGCATTAGGGTGAGGTTTGCCGATAACTCTTTGTACTTTTTTTGGCATATGCTCAATGATAAAAGGATATTTAGGAATGGATTCCATAATAAAATGATTGTCTATATAACTAATTTCATCAGCTTTAAAAAAATCCAGATTAAAAAAAGTTTTACTAAATGAATTCCAAAAATAGGACTCGTCTTTAGCATTTTTAAATCCTCTGATTTCAACGAATAGCTTTGGGTCAAAACGCTGTGGATGAGCAGACATAAAAATAAATCTTGAAAAAGAAAGAAGTGAGCCTCGCCCCTTTCCTCGGAAAGCCGGCTTAAGAAATAAAGTTCCTAGTTCAGAATAAGGCTGCTTACATAGATGCAGAGAAAGCACATCTAAATCCTTGGTAAAATTTAAGGATTTAGATTCTAGCTGCGAAATAGACTTTTTAAAAAAAACCGAAGGTTTCTTCAGCGAAACTGAGGTATATATAGCTGATAAACCAACTATGCGGCCATTGTCTTCGAGCACGAATAAATAACTATCTTGATTGGGTTTCTTGGTTTTTTTATTGCGAGATTTTTCTGACCAGGCAATCCTTTCTTTAATCTCTTTAGGCGTTTTTGGCATGGTGGTCATGCCTTTGCCAGAATGCTTGACTAAATGTTCAACACTTTTAAAATCTGAATTTTTTACCAGCCTTACAACTTTCATAAAGTCATTATAGCAACTATAGGCTCATGGGAGTGGTGATTGAGATTTGATAAATCGCTATTTCAATTTACAAATAATTTCATTATAAAATTTTTCCATGCCTTCGATCTTTTCCTCTAAGGGAGCATCATTCATCGTCCCATAGAGCATCCATGGGTATGTGGTCATGGTCGTGACACCTAGATCTTTCATTTGACCAAAACCTTCAAGGCTAAAAGCATCCCAGCAACTAAAGCAAATAAATTCATAGTTTTCTTTAGGAGGTAGCTTCTGTCTTTTTTTATTTAACTTTGCCATTAAGGCTTCGAGCTCACTCAAACTGTGCATATCTGAGATCCAGCCATCATGCCTTGCTGCTCTGTTAAGAGCTGGCTCTGAAAAGCCGCCAACATAGATAGGAATGTTTGTTTTTGGTGAGGGCAACATCTCTAATTTTTTGAAATTAAAAAATTGGCCTTTGAAATCAACCATCTCACCCGACCAAAGTAGCTTCATAATCTCAAGCATTTCATCAGCTCGAGCTCCTCTTCGTCGGAACTCTTGACCACCCGCTTCGAATTCTTCAGGCATCCACCCCATGCCTATCCCTAAATCAAACCGTCCATTAGACACTGCATCAAGAGTGGATACTTCTTTAGCTACTCTGAGTGGATTTCTAGCCGGAAGAACATAGACACTAGTATAGAATCTAATATTTTTTGTAGCTCCAGCAAGAAAAGATAATGAATTTATTGGGTCTGGCCAATCAGTGCCCTGTTCCCATCTAACACTTCCATCATCAGTGTATGGGTAAGGAACTGAAAAATTTTCTGGATGAATTAAATGATCTGAGACAGCAAGGAAATCATACCCAATCTCATCAGCAGCTATACCCAATGGTTTTATTTCATCCATTGGTAACATTGATAGAGGTATTGCAAATTTCATATTCCCATAGCCCTGGTAACAAACCAAAAAGTTCCCATAGAGAATACTACAGCACCCGTAATATTATGAATAGAACCGTAATAAGATTGAGAAAAATAACGTTTTGCTAATGCGAATAAGCCGAGTATTGCAAAAGCTACGGCTAACTGACCCAACTCAACTCCAAGATTGAAACTTAAGATTATCTGCCACAATCGATCTTGGGGAATGCCTACTTCTGCAATTGATGAAGCAAATCCAAGCCCATGAATTAATCCAAAAAATACAGTAATCATCAAGGGGATCCAAGCAGAAGAATAATGATGCGTTAGGCTTAAATAGATGGTTAGGAATAATGCTAAGCCTAATATTAATAGAGGCTCTAGAACTCCAAATATCGCTAATGGAAATAATGCAATAGATGCAAATATTAAATGTTTAATTCCCTTATCAAATTCATAATGATGCTTGAAAAACTTTTCAGCGGCTAAAAGCAATATTGAAAATCCTATTAAAATCTCAACCATTTCTGAATGCACTCTCAAAACATTCATAGCACCAAGGCCAAGGGTTAAGCTATGCCCGATAGTAAATCCAGTAATGGCAATAACGAGGTTTCTACCTTGATAGAGTAGAATAAGACCCAGCAAAAATGCTAGATGATCCCAGCCGCTTAGAATATGCTCGATACCTGAAATCAAATAGCCCCAATAGGAGCTTTGATTTCTGTTGGGTTGAGATAAAGAATTGATCTGCCAAACATCGGTTTGACTTGCAAACATAAATTCAGGAATGGTTTGACCATCTATGACCCCCCTAGCAATATGGGTATGAGTAACGCCTAGGTCTTGAAATAAAGAAATTGAGACATTGGATGGCAATGTTGAGCACTGAAAATTCCAATAAAATTTTAAAACGCCAGCCGCATTATTTTCATTGAACTCTACTGGTTGATTTAACTTGCATGTATCTCCAAGAATAATTGCTTCGCCCAAATAATTTGTAAAATCTTCATATGATTGAAAGGTTATGCCTGGATTTAAAGCTTCAAAAATACTCCGCTTAATTGTTCCTGTGATCCTAACCTCGACTCCACTTTCAAGATTGAGAAACTGAAACTTTGAATAAGATTCGCTACGATTATGAGCTTCCAGCGGCAGCAAGAGCTGAAAGATAAATAAAAGTAAAAGTTTTTTAGAGGTCATTTGCCTTTACAACGTCATACCAATTTCTGAGATCTTCTAAATATTCGTCTAACAATTCCTCCCCTTTGAATCGAATAAATTCAGACTCCACTTGCTGATAGACATCGTTAAACTCAGGCGCGCTGGATATAATTTTTTGTAGTGGCACCAATAAATGAAAATTTCCATCAAGCTCTATCAGCTCACTCACCTCGCCTTCCTCTAGGCTCAATGCAATCTGGGTGAGGGAAGGTCCAATGTATTCCCTAATTTTCATTGCCGGCAGCAAAACATTAGGCAGGCTAATAACTTCATTTTCAGCAAGCTGCTTTGCAGCAACAAGATCACCTGCAATAAGTAAATCTCTTGCTTGATTGCCAGAGATCTTTTGATTGCTATTAAAGCTAAGCTTTACAAGTTGCAACTTGGGACTGGGCGTAAATAAATCCTTATTAATGGAGTAAAAATCTTCAAGAGCTTGCCGCGATATACGCAAATCATTTGTTTCTGCAATGATTGAACCAATCATTTTTTGGATAATCGTGCTTCTGATCTCAGGGTCATTCTCAATCATTCCGAGGTCAATACCTCGCTGTATCAACAACTCCTCATCGATCATTCTTTCCAGGATATTTTCAGGATCCGAATCTATTAATCCAGTTTTCCTTGACTGAGCAATTGATTCTAAATAAATCTCATACTTCTCTTTAGAAATTGCCCTTTCGTCAATTTTAGCAACCCAGTTAAGCTGAGAGACATCAATCTCCTTGATAAAACTTGACCCTATGATTCCAATAGAAAGGATTCCACCCAAAACTAACAAAGGGTGAATACCAAAGTTCCATTGAAAAATATGCTTTTGATTTGATGCGGGTGTCAGGGTCATCTTGATATGTTCGATATCATCCTCTAAATACACTTCTCCTTGCGAAACGAAACCAAAGCCCTGATAAAAGTTTAAAAGTCTATATTGTGCAGATAAGCTTATCTCGTAATTAGGGTACTTAGAGGCGCAAAACTTAA
>CAYVYQ010000051.1:0-7205 GCA_964455855.1 uncultured Gammaproteobacteria bacterium | reverse complement strand
AAAGGTTTTAAAAAAGCTATTAAAGATGAAGACTCAACCAAAGATTCCGAATCTAAATCAGACGATCAATAAAAATTGTTACAAATTGGATTTCTTGAGATTCTAATTATCCTGCTTGTCGGGATAATTGTTATCGGCCCTGAAAAACTACCAGAATTTATAAAATCTATAATGAAAACCTTCACCAGATTTCAAAATAAATTTTTTGAATTTCGCTCATCCATAGAAAGAGATATAGGCGCTGAAGACCTGAAGCAAGATATTTTCAATGAGCTAAAAATGGAAGAGTTTGAAAAGGAAGAAGATGACCGATCCTAATGACATGACATTCATCGGGCATTTAAAAGAATTGCGCTCAAGAATTATCAGAATGTTTTTGTTTGCGGGATTAATCCTTATATGCTGCTTGCCATTCACTAACTACATTTATGCATTTGTCTCTTCTCCATTGATGGAGCTGATGCCTGCTGGAAGCAGCATGATTGCAACTGAGGTTGCTTCTCCATTTCTTGCACCATTGAGGGTAACAATTTACACAGCCTTATTGATATCTGTGCCTTATTTTTTTATTGAGCTTTGGGGCTTTGTTTCTCCGGGACTATACAAAAGGGAGAAAGCTTTTGTCGCACCATTAATTCTCTCTTCAATAATGCTCTTTTATGCGGGCATTGTTTTTGCTTACTTTGTCGTCAGCCCTATCATCTTGAGTTTTTTTATTTCAGCTGCTCCTGACTCAATTCAGGTAATGACAGACATAAATAAATACTTAGATTTCGTATTAAAACTTTTCTTTGCTTTTGGTTTTGCTTTTGAAATTCCTATAGCAACATTTTTAATTATCACCACTGGGTTAATCTCAAAAGATCGAATCAAGAGCATGAGACCATATTTGATTATTAGTTTTTTTGTAATTGGAATGTTTTTAACGCCGCCAGATATTTTCTCTCAACTATTTTTAGCTATACCTATGTGGCTGCTATTTGAGATGGGACTTTTAATATCTCGAGATCCAAAAAGCTAGTCTTTTGGAAAATCTACATTAAGTCTATCTATCCAGGTATCTGAAGATGGCATTTGAGCAGATAAAATCATTTCTAATAATTCTTTTGGGTCATCATGAATGAGGATTTGATTCTGGTTTTCAATAGACACAAATTCCTCATCAACTGAATGCTGTAACCAACTTAGAAAACCATCATAGTAACCATTGATATTTAATAGTCCTACAGGCTTATTGATGCCCCCCAGTTGATTGCTGACCATCACCTCTAGAAGCTCATCCATAGAGCCGACACCTCCTGGCAAAACAATAAAAGCGTCGCTCATATCTAAAAATTTCTCTTTTCGCTCAAAAAGAGAATGTGTGATAATTGTTTCATCGATATTGGGATTGGTAAGTTCAAATTCATGTAGTGATTTCAATGTGATGCCTGTTGCTCTTCCGCCATTCTCAACGGCAGTATCAGCAACGACTTTCATTAAACCAACATTGCCGCCTCCAAAAATTACTTCTAGATCCTTCTCAGCCATCATTTTGCCAATTTGCTCAGCAGCAATTTGATAATCAGGTGATTTGCCTAGATGGGCGCCACAAAATACTGATATTTTTTTTATTGTCATGATGGGAGTCCTAAAATATGTTTTGAAATAATATTCAACTGAACCTCTGAGCTTCCGCCAGCAATAGTATAAGCCTTAGAATAGAAAAAAGATTTAGCAATTTCTTGTTTTGGCCCTTGGCTTTTTTCAACGATCTCTAAACCTCCTGCTCCAAGGCTTGCAACATTAAGCTCCCATCTGGTCTGAGTTTCTTCTGTGCTGATATATTTCAATATGAGCGCGGCAGGAGAAAAACCGACCTTTGATTCAATGCCGGTTCTTGCCATGGTTAAATCAATTAAATGGTTGCGCATTTCGTGCTTAATTATTTTTTTATGCAGTTTGAGCTGACCTGGTGCATCTATGGCTTTGCTATTTTTGTAGGTTTTAATGGGTTCAACATCTACCGCTCCCTCGCTACCAAGATCCGCCATCATGGTTCTCTCAAATTCTAAGAGTCTTTTTGCCACTTTCCAACCATCATTTTCGCTAGCAATTCTATGAGATTCTTTTGCCAAAACATCATCAAAAAAAACTTGGCAAAAAGGGGATTGGCCGCTAAGAAGTTTAATGGGCTTTATATCAATATTGGGTTGCCTCAAATTTAATAGAATGAAAGAGATGCCGGCTTGTTTCTTTTCTGTTTTAGCAGTTCTTACTAAACAATACATCCAATCTGCCTTGTTGGCTTCTGATGTCCAAATCTTTGATCCATTAATTAAGTACTCACTACCTTTAAGCTCGGCTGAAGTTGAAATATTTGCCAGATCTGATCCAGCCCCTGGTTCAGAAAATCCCTGACACCACCAAATTTCTCCTCGTGAAATCTTTGGTAAAAATTCTTTCTTTTGATCATCAGTACCAAATTCTAAAATGACGGGTCCTAACATCGAGATACCAAAATTAATTTGAGCAGGTCTGCATCCAAAAAATTTGAGGCGGCTTCTAAGAATCTTTGACTCCTCAAAAGATAGACCTCCACCTCCATACTCAACAGGCCATTCTGGGGTACACCAACCCTTTGAGACCATTGCATCAAACCATGTCTTTGAGTCCGTTGTGGGAAAGTTAATATCTGAAGAAGCCCAAACCTGCTCAGAAACTGGCATGGGCGTTCTCATTGACTCTGGACAATGCTCTTCTATCCAGGCATCTACCTCTAATGAGAAACTTTCTAATTGATCGGTCATAAATTTATATCTTAAATGAAAAGGTTACGGGCCCTGCATTAACTGAGTGAATATCCATATCAGATCCAAAAACTCCTGATTGAAAGCGAATCGCTGATTCATCAAGTCTTCCAAGCAATGAATTGTATAGAAAATTCGCTTTATCAGTTTCAGCAGCCCTGTGAAAGCTAGGTTTATTGCCTTTATCTGTAACTGCAGACAAGGTAAATTGACTAACAATCATCAATTCTCCGCCTATCTCCTTTAAACTTGCAGACATTATGCCGTTATCTCCTTTAAAAAAGGAAAAATTTGTAATTTTTGATATAAATTTATCAACCACCTCTTCTTCATCGTCTCTTTCAAAACATACATAAGCTAAAATACCTTCTTTGATTGAAGCGTGAGTTTTAGCATTAATGCATATTTTTGCGGATGAAACTCTTTGAGCTAATGCTTGCAAAAGGTTTTAGCTTAGTTTTCTAAGCTTGAATCCCAAGCACCATTTGCAGCCAGCTTATTCATTAATGCTCTATGTGACAATGCATCTTGAGCTAGATGAACATTCTCCCTTTTACCCAGCCAGGCTTTTAAAGATGGTTGTTGCAAAGCTCTGCCATAGGAAAAGCTTAATTTCCATGGAAAACCACCAATCTTATTCATCGCATCCAAATGAGCAGTAGCATCAACATCAGATTGACCGCCGGAAAGGAAAGTTATTCCTGGAAGCTCAGATGGAACATTTTCATTTAGACATTTTACTGTCATCTCTGCTACTTCTTGAACTGAAGCTTGGCTTTCAGCCATGGATCCAGAGGTTACCATATTGGGTTTTAGAATTGTTCCAGCAATATTAACTCCCTCATCCTTTAAGCATTCAAAAAGTGATTTTAAAGATCGACTGGTTACTTCATAGCATCGCTCGATTGAGTGGACTCCATCCATTAAAACCTCGGGCTCAACCATAGGAACCATGTTGTTGTTTTGAACAATTTTTGCGTATTTTGCAAGTGCTCGCATATTAGCCTCAATGCACTCATCAGAAGGAATATTGTCAGATATTTTAATCACTGCTCTCCATTTAGTGAACTTAGCTCCCAGTGAAAAATATTCTTTACATCTTTCATCTAAACCATCCAACCCCTGCGTAACAGTTTCTTCAGGAGAAGAGTCTATGGGTGCTAGCCCCTTATCAACCTTTATGCCTGGAAGGGCGCCTTGATTTTTAATTAGCTCTACAAGAGGAGTTCCATCTTCAGCGCTCTGTTTAATTGTTTCATCAAATAAGATAACGCCGCCTATGTTATCTTGCATGCCAGTAGCTCTAAATAACATTTCCCTATAATCACGCCTGTTAGTTTCTGTAGACTCAACCCCAATAGAATCAAAACGCTTGCCACAAGTGGGATTGCTTTCATCTGCTGCCAAGATTCCTTTCCCATTTGAGACAATATACTCAGCTATTTCTTCTAACGTATTCAACGACATAATTTTCTCCTTTTTAAAATTTAAAGCCCAAGGCAGACAATGATGGTAGCTCTTTTCCTTCCATAAATTCAAGAAAAGCGCCTCCGCCAGTAGAACAATATGAAATGTTACTTTTATCTATAAACATCTTTATTGCTAAAAGAGTCTCGCCTCCGCCAGCCAAGCTATAGGCTTGTGATGAGGCAATTGCATGAGCAAGATCTTGAGTTCCCTTTGAAAATACCTCCTGCTCAAAGACTCCTACAGGACCATTCCAAATAATTTTTTTAGCAATAGAAATCTTTTCAGCAGCAGCTGAGCTAAGGATTTGATCAAGTATCATTTCATCATCTTGAACAGAGTCAATTTTGCAAACTCTGAATTCTTTTGAGTCCATACTTTTACTCACCACAACCTCTTCTGGTAACAAAATTTTATCTGTCTCAAGCAGTTCCTTGGCATTAATCAACATCGAATCTTCACAAAGTGAAATTCCTATATTATTGCCTTGAGCTTTCAAAAAAGTATTGGTGATGCCGCCGCCAGTCAACACCTCTTCTGAGATTTGTATGAGGCTTTTTATTACTTCTAATTTTGAAGATACTTTTGATCCCCCAACAATAGAAAGAGTAGGCGACTCTTTAGAATCAGTAGCTTTCTTCAATGCACAAGTTTCGTCTTCTAATAAAAATCCAGCACACGCTGAATGAGCGGCTTGAATTGCTCCATAGGTTGATGCATGAGGGCGATGAGATGTTCCGAATGCATCAAAAACATATACATCGGCTAGATCGGATAATTTCCTTGAGAGATCCAAGTCATTTGTTAGCTCTCCAGATAAAAATCTAATGTTTTCAAGAAGAGAGATGTCTGCATTAAAATCTACTTCATCTGTTGAAGCAAACAATGGAATCTCCATGTTCAGAATTTCTGCAAGTCTCTTGGCTACAGGTAATAGTGAAAATTTTGAATCAAAGACTCCTGCCTCTGGTCTTCCAAAATGTGAAATCAGAACAATTTTTGAATTTTGTTTTTGAAGATATTGAAGAGTTGGGATGATCGCAAGAATCCTAGTGTCATCCAAAACTTTACCGTCTTTTACTGGCACATTTAAATCAACTCTAAGAGCGATAGTCTTATTTAAGACATCTGTATCGCCCAATTTCCTCATTTTTTAAGTAATTTTTTTGCTTCAGTGACTATGTTCTCTTCTGTAAAACCAAATTTAATCATCAGCTCACTCGCTGGAGCGCTCTCTCCAAAAGTTTTCATACCAATAATAGTATCAGTGAGATTGATCAAGCCTTGCCATGAGTCAGGATGCAAGGCCTCAACCACTAGCTTAGGGATATCTGGATCTACAACGCTATTTCTATAAGCTTGCTCTTGCATGTAGAACTTATCAAGGCATGGAATGGATGCAATGTTTACTTTAAATCCATCATTTTGAATTGATTTAGCGGCAGCAAGAATTAACTGCACTTCACTTCCTGATGCAACCAGTGTGATATCTGCATCCTCTTCATGAGAAAGGAGATAGCCTCCTTTTTGTATTGAACTTATTTGCTCCTTTGTTCTTTGAACAAATGGAAGATTTTGCCTTGATAAAATTAAGCTGTGAGGAGTGTTGGAGGAAGTAATAGCCTCTTTCCAGCTTACAGCAGTCTCTATGACATCTGCAGGTCTCCAGTTATTTAAGTTTGGTGTGGCTCTCAGGGTTACAAGATGTTCAATAGGTTGATGAGTCGGGCCATCTTCTCCTAGGCCTATGGAATCATGGGTATATACAAAAATATTTGGGATTTCCATGAGAGCAGCCAAACGAACTGCGTTCCTAGCGTAATCCATAAATACTAAAAATGTTCCGCCATATGGTTTTATTCCACCATGCAACAACATTCCATTCATCATGGCAGTCATTCCAAATTCTCTAACCCCATAAAATATATGATTTCCCTGTGGATTATCAGGAAGCATTTCAGAACTAGCTGAAGAATAAGTATTATTTGATCCAGTAAGATCAGCCGATCCACCAACAAGCTCTGGTAAATGCTCACAAAAGAAATTCAAGCAAATCTCTGAAGCTTTTCTGGTTGCTAAATCTTTTTGATCGCCTGTAACCAACCCTTCCAGAAATTCTTCATAAAGTTTTTCAAAGTCATTGGGCAGCTCATTGTTAATTAATCGTTCTAATTCATTGTAAAGCTCTGGATGCATTTTAGAATATTCATTCATTAGCAAATCCCACTCAGAATTATGCTTAGATCCAAGCTCTTTGGCATCCCATTGAGATTTGATATCTACAGGAATATCAAAGGGTTCATGCTGCCAATCCAATTGATCTCTAGTTTTTATAATCTCTTCTTCGCCTAAAGCAGATCCATGAACGCCTGATGTTCCTGCTTTATTGGGTGATCCAAATCCAATTTCTGTCTTACAACAAATTAAGGTCGGTCTGCTTGATTCTTCTTGAGCATTTTTTATAGCCTCTAAAATTTGCTCAACATTGTGACCGTCTACTTCAAGCACCTGCCAGTTATAACTTTCAAATCTTTGGGTAGTATTATCTGTGAACCAGTTTTCAATTTCCCCATCAATTGAGATTCCGTTTTGGTCATAAAAACAAATAAGTTTACCCAAACCATGCGTGCCCGCAAAAGAGCAAACCTCATGAGAGATTCCCTCCATTAAGCAACCATCACCAAGAAATGTATAGGTATAGTGATCAATTGGCTGTAATCCACCAGCCTGATTGAACTTGCTCGCAAGCATCTTTTCGGCCAATGCCATGCCAACAGCATTGCCAATCCCTTGACCTAAAGGGCCGGTTGTAGTTTCTACACCTATGTCTAAATCTAGCTCTGGATGACCTGGAGTTTTAGAGCCTATTTGTCTAAAGTTTTTTAAGTCATCGATGCTTAAGTTGTACCCTGTTAAATGAAGCAAACTGTAGAGCAACATTGACCCATG
>CAYVYQ010000050.1:0-7227 GCA_964455855.1 uncultured Gammaproteobacteria bacterium | reverse complement strand
GCATCAACCTCATCTAACATACAGAATGGTGCTGGGTTGAGCTCAAATAACGCAAACACCAGAGAAAGAGCTGTCATAGCTTTTTCTCCACCAGAAAGTTGAGAGATAGTCGCATTTTTTTTACCAGGAGGTTGAGCCGCGAGTGTAATACCTGAATTTAGCGAGTCTCCGTCTATTAATTGTAAGGCGGCTTTACCTCCACCAAATAGTTTTGGAAAAATCTCCTGTATTTTTAAATTTACAGCATTAAAGCTTTCATCAAACTTCATCTTAGATTCTACATCTATCTTCTTAATTGCTCCTTGGAGCTTATCCAAAGCTTCATTCAAATCCTCTAACTGAGAATCAAGCTCATCTATACGCTTTGATTCTTCAGCAATTTCATCTGGAGCTGCTAAGTTAATAGCCCCTAAAGAAATAATAGAAGATTGAGTTGATGCCAGTGTAGCCTCTAGATCAGCAAGATCCATTTCTTGATAATCCGCAGGGTTAAGATCAGAAATTGAAATGCCGGCTTTTTTTAATGTCTCTGACGCATTATCTAAATTTACTTCAAATGTTCTTAAATCAAGCTTTAAATTATTTAAGTTCTCTTCCAGAGAGCGAAGGTCTAAAGCGGCAATAGATTTTTTATTTTCAACGTCTTGAATAGATGCATCCACGACTGACTGTTTTTGCCGAATTGAATTTAATTCTGATTCTGCAGTCGAGCTTTTTTCAACCAGAGCAGCGAGATCATTTTCTGCTTTCGCTTTATTTTCTTTTGCTTGTTCCAACTGTTCTGAAATTTCATTCTGCCTAAGCAAATATTCATTAGTTATATTTTTTGATTGTGCAGAGGTGATTTTAAGAATGCTTACCAATAACTCTCTAAGTTCTGCAGCCTTCGCACGAATGTTATCAGCGCTAGAGCCAAAACCTTTTAGGCTCTCAGAAATATCATCTAACAATTTCATTGCTTTTTCTTTTGGGCTTATATTTTCTATACTAGACTCATTCTCCAAGGCTTCTGCATATCTATCTTTTGCTCTAGATAGGCCATCTTTATATCCTGTAATTGCCTTATTAATATTTTGCAAATTTGTTTCATATCGAGCTATCTCTGAGCCAATGGTGTAAAAATTTTTCTGGGCGCCTTCGAAAGCAGATAACACTGAAGCATGCTCTGTCTTAATTTGATCAATAGATGCTTGATGAGTGCTCACTTCCGCAGATTTAACAGTAACCTGATTAGTAAGCTGAGAGATTTTGGAGCTTAGGGAATCTTTTTTTGCTTTAGCACTTAGGGTATTTAGAATTGAGATTTTTAACTTAAGGTCCTTTTCTTCGATTTGTAGTTTTTTATATTTTTCTGCAGCCTTAGCTTGGTTTTGCAAGCGATTAATTAATCGCTGGATTTCATCTCTAATATCTTTTACTCGAGCCAGGTTTTCTTTAGTTTTTTTAATTCTTTGCTCTGTCTCTTTTCTTCTTTCCTTGTATTTAGAAATTCCAGCCGCTTCTTCTATAAAGACTCTCATCTCTTCTGGTTTGGCACTTACTATTTTGGATACCATGCCTTGCTCAATAATGGCATAACTTCTAGGGCCAAGGCCTGTACCAAGAAAAATATCTTGGACATCTTTTCGTCTGCATGAGGTGTTGTTTATGGAGTAATTAGACTGCCCATCTCTTGTCATCAATCTTTTGATAGAGATTTCATTATATTTAGCGTATTCACCGCCAAGTTTTCCCATTGAGTTATCAAATAGTAGCTCAATGCTGCATTGTCCAGATGGCTTTCTTAAATCAGAACCATTGAAGATAACATCTGACATGGATTCACCACGCAAGTTCTTTGCAGATAACTCCCCAAGAACCCATCGAACGGCGTCAATAACATTGGATTTTCCACACCCATTGGGGCCGACAACAGCAACCATATTTGTAGGGAAAGATATCCTCGTGGGATCCACGAAACTCTTGAATCCAGCCAGTTTGATGTGTTTAAGCTGCATTAATTATATCCTTTACCCATTTTAAACTATTGTTCCTTTTTTAACCATTCGTTAGCATAAAAAAATAACTCATCTTGATTGCCCTTTGAGTACTTTAAATCTAAAGATTTAAAAGCTTGAAAAGCCCAATTATCACATTGAGCTTGGGCTTCAATCTTTATCATTTCTTGCTGAAGGAAGGCTGAAGTTAAATCAAACCCCCTCACCAAAGAATGTGATTTATCTAATATAAATGGCCGCTCAAGATCTGGAGAAATAATTTCTTTTGAGGCAATGCTTACATCAGGTCCACCTGGAATAGAGACTGAAAATTTTAATAATTGCAAATTACAATTTGAGGGATTTTCAACGCTTATTAGAAGTTTTGAATTTGCTAGATCTGGATATTTTGCATCTCTTAAGTCAGCTAAAAGGTTAAATATTGGGACTTGAAAGTTCTCTGAAATAAATTGAGAATTTATGGTTTGAAGGATGCTCTCTGCAGAATCAAATGACTGAAATTCCAAGGCTTTATAAAAAACCTGAACGCCGCGCATAAAAGACTCATCTTTTGATGGTGCATTTTCTAGGTATTGATTGATTAAAGGACTGCTAAGCTTTTTATTTCGAGAAATACTTCTATAAATAGATTCAGATTGATTGACATCAACCCAAGAGCCAATGAGGGGGTTGGTGGAGAAAAAATTAACAATAAATCCACCAAAGATGAGGAATGTGGTTAAAAATACAATAGATTTTTGAGTTGATAGTGGGTGCAATAAATAAGAAATTATAGGTAATAATAAAATTACAGAAACAGCAATAATTAATAGCATTAGACTCTTCGCTTGATAAAAAATATTACCAGCATTAAACCAAGAAAAATGAATGGCCCAAACCATAAGAGATAATTTGAACCCTCAAGTGCAGGCCTGTAGTCAGAAAAGTCACCAAACCTCTCTGAAACATAAGTTTTAATTTCTTTATCAGTTGAGCCATCAAGCACTAATTCATAGACCTTATTTTTTAAATCCCGAGAAACAGGCGCATCAGAACTGGCAATGCTTCCACTTGTGCATTTTGGACATCTGATTTCTGAGATTAATGAGTAAAACCTTTTTTCTTGAAGAGAGTCTTCAAATTCATATACCACTTGATTGAATGCAGATGTTGACAAAAGAATAAATGAGATAAATATGAAAAGTTTTTTGATAATCATGAACCCTGTTTAGCTTTCTGTATTAAAGGAAGGAAAATCGTGTCCCATTTTCTTTGATTCATTTCACCCTGAATATGACCTATAACCTGGTTGTTAACAATGAGATAGGATTCTGGCGCTCCAGTCACCCCAAGATCAAAGGCTAGATCACCTCTTGGATCATATATAGAAAATAAATAGGGGTTGCCATGTTTTTCAAGCCACGCACTTGCCTTCGAATTAGAATCTTTGTAATTTAAGCCAATAATTTGAATATTTTGTTCTGAAAGTTTAGTTAAGAATGGGTGCTCAACAAGGCAAGTAATACACCAACTTGCCCAAACATTTAAAACTTTAATTCCTCCTAAAGACTCTGATTGAACTGGGCCACCATTTAAATCATTTAATTGAAATTCTGGAAAATTTTTTGAATCAAAATTTGAAAATTTAATATCTTCATCAATTAAAAGAATCTTGGCAAAAAATATTAGAACAACTACCGGAAGGATAACTATTAAAAACCTCAGTAAGTGATTCATGACGCTTTCTTTTTGAAAATTGTAAGCAGCATTCCCAGCACCATTAAGCCAGCTGAAAACCAAATCCACTTTATAAAATAATTAATCTTGAGTGAGAATGTCCAACTACCATTCTCAAGCTGATCACCAATAGTTAAATAAGTATCTTTCAAAAAATTTGTATGAATAGATGATTCAGAAGTGATTTGACCTCGCGTGGCATATTTTCTTTTCTGGGGGTTAAGGGAGATTTCTTGACCATCTTGTAAGAGTGAAACCTCAGCAGAAATAACATCATGATTTGATGCCTTGAAAACTCTAATATTATTAAAAGAGAATTCTTGCACAGATTTATCCACTGAAATTGATTGGCCAGGTGCAAGATTGAGGTTTTTTTCATAGCTCAGAATACTATTCATAGAAACTGCAAAAAATAATAGGCCTAAACCTGTATGAGCAATTGCACTACCCTTATTAATAAACTTTTTATTGAATAAATTATTGATGATCCTTAACAGATAGCTGAAAAGGATCAATAATCCTGAGAAAATTCCTACGTAAGCCAAAATAGAAAAAACTGATGTAGTCCACCAAATAAGATAGATGGACGCCAGGGATAGCATGATTGGAGTGGCTGTAGTAAAAAAGAGTGCTCTTAAAGGCATTGATCTTTGCCATAATGCATCAACAGAAATCATGATAAATATTGCAGCAATAAGGATTAATGGAGCAAAAATTGTATTGTAATAAGGGGGACCGATACTAACTTTTTCTCCATTTATAGATTCAATTATCAGTGGGTAAGTGACACCAAGAAAAATAGAAAAAATACTAGTGATCATAAGTATATTGTTCATGGATAAAAACGACTCTTTAGAACCAGTCACAACTAATTTTGAGGAATTTAAAGCGGGAAGTCGGTATGCAAAAATTGTCAGTGCAAATAATGTAATTAACCCTGAAAAACTTAGAAGATATAGCCCTCTCTCAGGATCATTTGCAAATGAATGAACGCTATCAATGATGCCAGACCTTACAATAAATGCTCCAAAGAGACTTAATGCAAAAATTAAAATACCTAAAAACATGGTCCAGGTTTTTAGAACATTTGACTTTGAAGATGCAAACAGTGAATGCATAAATGCAGTTGCAGCAAGCCATGGCATGAGAGCGACATTTTCTACAGGATCCCAAAACCAATACCCTCCCCATCCTAATTCATAATATGCCCACCAACTTCCAAGAGCTATGCCGATAGTTAGAAAAATCCAAGCAACTAGAGACCAATTTTTTATATCCTGCTCCCATTGCAGCTCAAAATTACCGTTAAACAGATATGCTGTAATAAAGCTAAAGGAAATTACAAACCCTACATACCCCAGATACAACATAGGAGGATGTATGGCTAAAGCAGGATCTTGCAAAACTGGATTTATATCTGCCCCTTCAAGGGCTCCAAATGGCAAGATTCTCTCGAAAGGATTTGATGTTAAAAGCAAAAATAATAAAAAGCCTAAAATTATTAGACTCAACATCAATAATGTAAATTTTTTTAAAGGGTGGGTATTGTCAAGCGAATTTATAAATAGAATACTCCATGCAGTTAAAAACACTATCCATAAAAACATGGAGCCTTCATGAGCACTCCAAATTGAGGTTATCTTATAAAAAATAGGCAATTGAGAGTTTGAATGACTTGCTATATATGCGATGGAAAAATCATCACTTATTGCGAGATAGACATACATGCCAAATGAAATAAAAACTAGCCAGCAAGCCTGATTAAATAACCTCATCGAGAGAGTTAACTGATTTGGATGAATTTTACTAAAAAAAAAGAATAGATTAAAAATTAATACAAGGCCTAATAATAAGACAGCTGAAAGGGATAAAAAGTGTGAAATCTCACCAATCATATTGCAGCTGGATCAATCGATAGCTCGGGAGGCATATAATTCTCATCATGTTTGGCGAAAATTTCTTCAGCCTCGAACATGCCATCTAAAAAATATCCAAGGATCACAACTCCGCTATCTTCTTTAAATAAATCAGGTGGGACTCCATCAAAAGTTACAGGAACTTCTTTGATAAAATCAGTGACCAGAAATCTAACGTTCGTTCCATCTCTTTCGATGGATCCATTCTTAACCATTCCACCCAACTTAATTCTATAACCAGACTTAATATCTGCTTGCAGCATCTCAGATGGAGTATAAAAGAGGTCTAACTTTGAATTAAGTGAAAACAGAATTAATGAAATGCCTCCTGCAGACAAAAAAAGAATAGTAAGCAGCTTCCAAAGACGGTTTTTTCTAACTTGAAGCATTTTTAAATTTTATTTTTCTTTGCACTGTTTTGATTCTTTTTTTGGCAATTATAAAACTGATCGAGATGATTAAAATACCAACCAAATACACTGACCAAACATAGATTCCGTGACCACTCATATCTAAGATTTCATTAAAATTTTTAAATTCTGAATTAAACATGATCTGAAACCCATTTTTTATTTTTTTCTCTACTCAATATATAAGAACGACTGCTTAAAATACCAAGAGAAATGAGTGTAAAACCAAGGCCAATTATCGAGATCAATAATGGATATAGCATGGATGGGTCAATTGAGCTGCTCCCAGAAACTGAAATTGATGCTGGTTGATGAAGTGTTGACCACCAATCAACTGATTTTTTAATGATGGGAATATTTACAACTCCAATGATTACCAAAATTGACATGAGACGATCTGCTTTTTCCAAATTTGAAAAAGATCCGTGCAACGTTAAAACACCAAGATACATAATAAATAATATCAATGTTGATGTGATTCTTGCATCCCATTGCCACCATGTCCCCCAAGTAGGAATCCCCCAAATTGACCCTGAAAATAAACCTATAAATGTGATCATCGCGCCTATTGGTGCAGCAGATTTTATTAAATATGCTGCTAACTTTACCCGCCAAACAATATGCATTAACGCACAAACTGCCATAAAGAAATAAATTAACTCTGCAAAAATTACAGAAGGCACATGAAAAAATATAATTCGATACGAGTTTCCTTGCACGGCATCTTGCGGGGCAAACAATAAACCCCATATCCATCCAAGCATAAGCATAGAGATTCCAAGAATGATAAAAAACGGATAAAGTTTCTCAGTAATATTTACAAAACTTTTTGGAGAGGAGAATTTATGAATGAATGCAGAGATCACAACAGGTATTATAAACCTAAGTTGGTTAATCTATATGTGTTTTTAATGCTGCAGAGATAATTAATGGCATGATAGCAGATACCATCAACCCTATGCCTACCATCAAAGTGGTGACTGCAAAAAAACCGTCTCCGTATTGAATGCTTCTTATTGCTCTTCCAAGCAAGATAATAACTGGTAATGCTAGTGGCAAAGAGGAAAGCACTCCTAACATGGCTCCTTTATTAATGGATAATGCATTACCAAATGCAAACAAATTAAACAGCAAAAGATTAGAAAGACTTAGCAATAGAAATACCCTACCAAAGCTACCAATAGCAAC
>CAYVYQ010000049.1:0-7415 GCA_964455855.1 uncultured Gammaproteobacteria bacterium | reverse complement strand
TTTGCTACTGCAGAAATCTATGAAGATTTCACTCCCTCTCAACAGCCAATGGAATTAACTGTTGTTGCAGTTCAACCCAACTATGTTGATACATATCTCACCAACCTTAATAGAACATGGGTTCGAGCCATGAATGCTCAAAAGAAGTTAGGTTATGTTGAGGATTTTAATGTTTGGACTTCTCTTAGTGTTGCCGATTCTCCAAATGTTTGGATTACGGTTCAATATAAAGACTTAGCTTCTATGCAGCCAACTGAAGAAAAAAACAAAGCAGTGGAAGCCGAGCTTGAGAAAATGTATGGAGATAATGAAGTTGAGCTTGAAGAAATTTCAAAAGGTTATGAAGAAATTCGTAAGATGATTGATCACGCAATTATCTACAGAGTTGATTTTAAAAAATAGAATTTTTAATTAATTCAAGAAGAGGGGTCATAAGACCCCTTTTTATTGTATGACACCATTTATGTCATACTTTGAAAAGAAGTCCCAGATTCTTTGGCTCGAATCAGGATCATTGATCCTTTCGTATATAGAACCAGGCCAGATGTGCCCAGCTCCCTGAACATAAAGGTGAATATTTTGTGTCCCATGTATGCAGTTATCAAATAGGTAGGTCTCTGTCCAAGAGCTTGTCCCGGGTAGGATTCCTGGAACGGCTAGTATGTAATCGTCACACGAATTATTCATCTTCCAGTACTCCATTACCTCCATAACAGGCTTCATTACAGTATCTATTCCAGAATAAGGAACAACTGTATCAATCGATCCATGAATTTGCATGATTGGTGTTGGTTTTCTTGCATTGCAGCTGTTAAAAGTATCGTAGGACATTGATCCGGTAACTGAAGCAATGGCTGCAAAACTAGTATTTAAATTACAAGCTAGATGAAAGCTAAAAAAGCCACCATTTGACATACCGGTCGAATAAATTCTTTCGGCATTAACAGAATATTTATCCATCAAGAGGTTGATTAAGTTATCTATAAACTCCAAATCATCATGAACACTAATTGACCAGCCCCCCATATTCCAATAACTTGTTCCTGCAATATCATCCAAACCTTCAGGATGAACCAAGATAAAACCATTGGCATCTGCTTGTGAGCGAAGATCCCCATAATTCATTTGTTCATTGGCATTGCTACCATACCCATGAAAGTTAAATACAAGTGGTTGCTTTGCAGAGCTTTCATAGCTTGAAGGAACATATAAAATAAACTTTCTATCAATCTCTTTATAGCTCATCTCGCCATTAATTGTTCCCTTAGCCTGAGCAATAAGATTGCTTGTAACTGAAATTGAAGAGGGTGTGGGAGCTGGGGCTGGAGTAGGAGTTGTTGAGTTTTGTTGGGGAGCTGCAGCTGGTGAACCTCCACCTCCACCACCACATGAGCTTATTACAAAGATAAATAAGCTTAAAAATAATATTTTATTTTGATGCATTTTTATGAATTCTAATCTGTTATGAAGCAGTGTCAAAATTATTTATTTAATTACAATAATTTCCTCTAGCCCTTCATTTTTATTTGTTAGACTATATCTTTATTTTTATTACACAAGCGAGCAAAAGTGGCAGACCAATACATAAAAAAAGGATCTTTATCAGTTTCAACAGATCTTGAATCATTTCTTAGATCAGAAGTGTTACCAGGATTAGATTTATCTGAAGAGCATTTTTGGACAAGTTTAGAGAAAATTATTAATGAATTTAGCCCCAAAAATAAAACATTGCTTGGTGTAAGAGAATCAATGCAGGAGCAAATAGATGCCTGGCATTTAGCTAATCCAGGACAAGAAAAAAACTTGGATATTTATAAAAATTTTCTAAAAGAAATTGGATATCTTTTAGAAGAAGGTGGAGATTTCAAAATTACAACTGAGAATGTAGATCCAGAAATTGCATCTATTGCTGGACCTCAATTGGTTGTTCCAGTCATGAATGCAAGATTTGCTTTAAATGCTGCTAATGCAAGATGGGGAAGTCTTTATGACGCCCTGTATGGCACAGATATGATTTCAGAGGAAAATGGTGCTTCAAGAGCTGGCGCCTATAATCCTGTGCGGGGAGATAAAGTTATTGAGTTTGCAAAGAAATTTTTAGATAAGAATTTTGCAGTTAATAATGCAAGCTATACAGATGTTAATTCCTTTAATGTTAAAAATGGCCTTTTAGAAATTAGCCTTTTAAACGGAGAGACTACAAATCTTTTGGATAATGATCAGTTTCAAGGTTATCAAGGCTCAGCAGAACAACCTTCTGGAGTTTTATTAAAAAACAATGGTCTCCATGCTGAGATTCAGATTGACCCTGATCATTCTGTGGGAGCCACAGATCCTGCAGGCATAAAAGATGTATTGCTGGAGTCCGCAATCACCACTATTCAAGATTGTGAAGACTCAGTTGCAGCCGTTGATGGAGAGGATAAGGTCGCTGTATACAGAAATTGGCTAGGCCTAATGAAAGGCGATTTAAAGGAAACTTTTATTAAAGGGGGAGCTGAGATGACTAGATCCCTTAACCCAGATAGAAATTATATTGCACCAGATGGATCAAATCTTCAGCTTTCAGGAAGAAGTCTGATGTTAGTTAGGAATGTTGGACACTTGATGACTAACCCTGCAATCCTTGATCAAAATGGTGACGAAGTTCCAGAGGGTATCTTGGATGCAATGTTCACTATCTGCATTGCTATGCATGATTTAAACGGTAACAGTGAAGTTCAAAACTCTGAGGCTGGGAGTATCTACATAGTTAAGCCAAAAATGCATGGTCCAGATGAAGTCCAATTTACTTGTGATTTGTTTTCAGCAGTAGAAAAATCTTTAAATCTAAATCAGTTAACCGCAAAAATTGGAATAATGGATGAAGAAAGAAGAACCACTGTAAATCTCAAAGAATGCATTCGTGTAGCTAAGGATAGAGTGATTTTTATTAATACTGGATTTTTAGATAGAACCGGAGATGAGATTCATACAAGCATGGAGGCAGGTCCTATGATTCCTAAAGCTGAAATGAAACAGCAGCCTTGGATTCTTGCCTATGAGGACTGGAATGTTGACTCTGGTCTTGAGACTGGATTTAAAGGTAATGCGCAGATAGGCAAAGGCATGTGGCCTATGCCTGACGAGATGCTGAATATGTATGAAACTAAAACCATGCATCCAGAATCTGGAGCAAACTGTGCTTGGGTCCCATCACCAACAGGCGCGACTCTGCACGCAATGCACTACCATCAAATATTGGTATCAGAGCGACAAGAAAAATTACTGGAACGCCCTAAAGCAAGTCTTGATGATATTTTAACAATCCCCGTGATGTCAGATGCTAAATCTTTGTCCTTAGAAGATGTGCAAAAGGAACTAGATAATAATGCTCAAGGTATTCTAGGTTATGTAGTTCGATGGGTAGATCAAGGTGTTGGATGCTCAAAGGTTCCTGATATTAATAACATAGGACTAATGGAGGATAGAGCTACCTGCAGAATATCCAGTCAACATATAGCCAACTGGTTGCATCATTCCGTTTGCTCTGAGGATCAAGTCATGGAAACCATGAAACGCATGGCTATAATTGTAGATCAACAAAACTCTGGTGATCCAACCTATCAACCCATGGCACCATCCTATGATGGCATTGCATTTCAGGCCGCTTGCAATTTAGCAATACAAGGAAGAGCACAGCCAAGCGGCTACACTGAGCCAATCTTGCATGCCATGCGATTAAAATATAAAGCATAATGAAAGCTTACTGGATTACTAGATGTCATGTTCATAACTCGGACGAATATGATGAATATATTAAGTTAGCCGGCCCAGCAATTAATAAACATGGGGGCATTTTTTTGGTTAGAGGTGGAGATCAAATTGAGTTAGAAGGTGGTCCATATGAAAGAACTGTCTTGGTTGAATTTAATTCTATGGATGAAGCCAAGCTTTGCTATGAGTCACATGAATATCAAGAGGCCCTAAAATACTCTTTAAACTCATCTAGTCGACATGTAGTTTTGGTTGAAGGAGTAAATTAATGTTAATAAAAAAAATATTTTTAAGTTTTCTTTTCCTCTTTAATATTTCAATTTCTGCTGAATCTCTTGATCCGATTGAGCTACTCTCAGAGTTTGTGAGCATTGATACCATTAACCCACCTGGGAATGAATCTAGAGCTGTAGATTTTTATGCAAAAATCTTTGAAAGAGAGGGTATTGAATATTTTACTGGTGAAAGTGCACCTGGTAGAGGAAATATTTGGGCAAGAATCAAGGGTGGTGATCTTCCTGCATTAATTCTTCTGCAGCATACCGATGTTGTCCCAGCATCTAAAGATTATTGGGAGACTGATCCAATGGTTGCCGAGATTAGAGATGGGTACCTTTATGGCAGAGGTGTTATAGATATGAAGGGAGCTGGTATTTCTCATCTCATATCTTTTATTAGAATGCACAGAGAAAATAAAAAATTAAAAAGAGATTTAGTTTTTGTTGCAACCGCAGATGAGGAGGCTGGCGGTCTGTATGGCGCAGGCTGGATGATAGAAAATCATCCTGAGGTTTTTGAGGGAGCTGGGTATCTTATTAATGAAGGCGGCAGCGGTCTAAAGATCGATACTGAAACTGTCTTTTCGATCGAGGTAACTCAAAAAGTGCCAGTATGGCTAAGACTAATTGCTACTGATGAGCCTGGGCATGGATCTTCGCCAAGAGCTACAAGCTCAGTTTCTCGCATTGTTCATGCTTTGAATTTAGTCAGAGAAAACCCATTTCCAGCTAGAATTATCCCGGCAGTAGATACATATTTTAAGAGTCTTTCTTTAAATATGACTGGTGAAAATGCTCAGGCCTTTGCAGATATTAAAACTGCAATTAAGCAAGATGATTTTCTTGCTAAGCTACAAGAGTTCTCTCCTTCGTATCATGCCTTAACAAGAGATACATGCTCCTTAACAATGCTAAAAGGCTCACAAAAAATTAATGTTGTTCCACCTGTTGCTGAAGCAGAGGTTGATTGTAGAATGCTGCCTGATAGAAGCTCAGATGAGTTTATTCAGGATTTTAAGAATTTAGTTGAGCCAGCAGGCGTTCAGGTTGAGCTTGTGCTTGCTTTTGCTCCTGCAGTTTCTTCAACTGAGTCTGAATTCTTCAAACATATTAAATCTATAACAGCTTCAATGCATCCAGGATCAAGAGTGGCGCCAGCGGTAAGTACTGGATTTACTGATAGTCATTTTACTCGTGAGCTTGGCATCGATAGCTATGGCTTTAATCCAATCATATTTGATCCAAATGATTTTTCTGGTGTGCATGGAAACAATGAGAGAGTAAAGGTTTCTAGCTATTTGCGAGGCACCGAAGATCTTCACCAAATAGTCCGTCAATTCGTCCTTGATTAATTCTCTTCTAAATATAATTCCAAGAACTCTTTTAAGTTTCTTAATATTCTTTGCATTTAATATTCAATCTGAAGATCAATCTGATGCAGATAGTTTTTTTGAAAGAGAGGCGCCAGTCTACCCAACTCCAGATAATTTAATGGGATGGATAGATTCAAGACAGATCTTAACCTTGAATGGTGAATGGAGCTACATCGTTGATCCCATGAATAATGGTTTGCCTGAGTCATCTTTTTTTGGCGGGTTTCCAAAAAACAAAACTCAAAAAACAGGTATGGAGTTAATTGAATACAACTTTGAGACTGCAGCAAAAATTCAAATTCCTGGAGCCTGGAATGCTGCAGATGAAAAACTTTTTTTCTATAGAGGGCCAGTCTGGCTCTATAAAAAATTTCAATATTCGCCCAATAAAGAATCTTTAACTCACCTTTATATAGAGGGCAGTAACTTCACGACAAAAGTATTCATCAATGGGTCTATTGTTGGAAAGTTTGAAGGCGGCTATGTCCCATTCAACTTTGAGATATCAGATCATTTAAAAGATGGTGACAATATATTATTGGTGCAAACCGACAACACTCTCAATAAGTCTTCTGTTCCCACTCAAAAAACTGATTGGTGGCCATGGGGAGGCATTGTTGGTGATGTATATATTGTCGAGACTCCGAAGCAATTTATTAGAAATGCCTATCTGCAACTAAATCCAGAAAATTTTTCTGAAGCTTATTTTAGCCTTGAAATGAATGATAAATTTGCAGGAAAAGAGATTAGCCTTGAAATACCGGAGCTTCAATATTCGAATAAATTCATAACCAACTCTTTAGGAGCAATCACAGAGAATCTAAAAATCACCCCTCAGCTTTGGTCACCAGCAAACCCAAAACTCTATGAGGTCATCATATCCTCTAAAGATGAATCAATTAATGATGAGATAGGTTTTCGCTCCATCAAAACACAAGGCCAGAAAATATATTTGAATAATAGCGAGATCAGATTTAAGGGAATTGCTATGCACTCAGAGCCTATTGGGATAGATGGACCGGCTTTTTCACAGGAGCATTTTAAAGAATTACTATCAACAGCTAAGGAGCTTAATATTAATTTTGTAAGAGCTGCACATTATCCTTACACTCGCCATCTAGCCAAGATCGCGGACCAATTTGGGCTCATGCTTTGGGAGGAGGTTCCTGTTTACTGGAACATTGATTGGTCTAACGCTGAAACATTAACAATAGCTAAGAACCAAATCAGCAGACTGGTTCAAAGAGATCAAAATAGGGCATCTGTTGTAGTTTGGTCAGTGGCAAATGAAACACCTCTATCTTCATCAAGAATGAAATTCTTAAATGCATTGCTTTCTGAAATAGAGGTGACAGACACATCGCGATTAACAACAGCGGCTCTTCTATCAGGGAGTGAAGAACAATTTAGGTCATTAGTTTTAGTTTTAGCCTTACAGGGAGCAAAATCTAAATGGGTTGATCCAAAAGAAAAAGCTATTTTTAAATCAATCCTAGATCGAGCAAATGTATCGATAGATCATGAATTAAATTTCTCCCTTTCGATTGAAGACCCCTTGGGTGATAGTGTAGATTTAATTTCTTATAATGAATACTTTGGGTGGTACTACGTAACATTTTTTACAGACCAAATGATGATTTCTGAAGGTACTCTTAGACAGTTAATGTTTGAGGTTATGCCAAAGATAAAAATTAGCTCTATATTTGATAAACCTATTCATATATCTGAATTTGGTGCAGGTGCAAAGTATGGCAATCATACGAATAAAATTTGGTCTGAAGGGTATCAAGCTAAGCTTTACAAGCATCAATTAGAAATGCTCTCTAACAATCCACAAATCCAAGGAATCAGCCCTTGGGTTTTCAAAGATTTTAGAGCTATGCTGAGACCCCTGCCTGGAATACAAGATTTTTACAACAGAAAAGGTTTAATTGATGAGAACGGAAATAAAAAAGAAGCCTTTGAAGTTTTAGCTGATTTTTATGAAAATAAATGGCATAAATAAATT
>CAYVYQ010000048.1:0-7447 GCA_964455855.1 uncultured Gammaproteobacteria bacterium | reverse complement strand
GGGTTTTCAGCCTCGAGGTAAAACCTTAGGTGGTTCAAGTTCAATTAATGCAATGTTATATGTGAGAGGCCATCGTTGGGATTATGATCATTGGTCTGAGCTTGGTAATGAGGGATGGTCGTATGATGAGGTATTGCCATATTTTAAAAAAGCAGAGCACAATGAGATTCATAACAATGAATATCATGGTCAAAATGGCCCATTAAACGTTTGCGATATTGCTCATCAGCCTGAATCATGCAAGTCTTTTGTTGAGGCTGGATCAAAGTTATTTAATTTTAACGATGATTTCAATGGAGCTGAACAAGAAGGCTTCGGCTATTATCAAACAACTCAAATTAATGGTAAGCGGTGCAGCGCAGCTAAGGCCTATTTAGTTCCAGTCTTAGACAGAGATAATCTTACAGTGATGACCGATACTCAAGTAAATAAAATTTTGATTGATGGAAGTCATGCAAAAGGTGTTGAATGCATTGGCAGTGATAATAATTCTTTTACATTAAATGCTTCAAAGGAAGTGATCCTCTCTTCAGGAGCATTTGGATCTCCTCAAATACTTTTAAGATCAGGAGTGGGGCCAGCTCATGAAATTACCAGGCATGGTATTGATCATCTAGTAGATCTTCCCGGTGTTGGAAAAAATCTTCAAGACCACATTGATTACATTACAGTTCATAAATACAACTCAATGAAATTGATAGGCTTCAGCTTAAAAAATATATTTTTTAAATATCCCTATGAGATCTTAAAATATCTTTTTACAAAAACTGGTCTTTTTACCTCTACCATTGCAGAGGCCGGCGCTTTTGTTAAAACACACGATGAATTAAAAATACCAAATATTCAATTTCACTATGCGCCGGCAATGATTGTTGATCATGGTAGAACACTTCTATGGGGCACAGGTATGAGCTGTCATTCGTGTCTATTAAGACCTAAGTCTCATGGTGAGGTCACTCTTGCATCTGCAGATCCATTTGCAGATCCTTTAATTGATCCAAAATTTTTGAGTCATCCTGATGATGTGAAAGATATGGTTGATGGTTATAAAATAATGATGAAAGTTCTTGGCAGCGAACCATTTAGCAAATACATATCTGAACACTCTCAAAGACCTATCGATATAAATGATGACGCTGACATTGAACAAGCCATGCGTGAGGGAGCTGATACTGTTTATCACCCTGTAGGCACGTGCAAAATGGGGAATGATGAAATGTCGGTGGTCGATACCAGACTTAAAGTTCACAAAGTGAAAGGATTGAGAGTAGTAGATGCATCAATTATGCCAACGATTGTTGGCGGCAATACCAATGCTCCAACTATTATGATTGGAGAAAAAGCATCCGATATGATTCTTCGTGATTGGAACATCCATCAATCTGCCTAAAATAATCAAAAGCTAACAAAATTCTTTGATTATCTGTGATGGTTTATAATGATTTATGGATAACAAATATGATATAGCCAAAGACTGGCTACCAAGATACACGGGAATGCCTGTGGATGACTTTGGCGATTACATTCTTTTAACTAATTTTCAGGACTATGTTGAGCAGTTTGCAGATAGGTTTAATTCTGATGTGCAAGGTGAAAATCGACCGATGTCCTCCAGCACCAACAGTGAAGGTTTAAGCATAATTAATTTTGGGATAGGTTCACCCAACGCTGCAACAATTATGGATTTGTTGGTTGCAAGAAAACCAAAAGGGGTTTTGTTTCTTGGAAAATGTGGTGGACTCAAAGATTCATCTGAAATTGGAAATCTTATTCTGCCTATAGCAGCTATCAGAGGCGATGGAACATCTAATGATTACTTTCCTCCAGAAGTGCCTGCTTTACCTTCTTTTAAATTACACAAGTTTGTTTCTGACAAAATATTAGATGCCGGTACTGATTATCGAACAGGAGTAATTTATACAACCAATAGAAGGGTTTGGGAGCATGATAAAACTTTTTTAAAGAAACTAAAAAAAACTACAGCCATTGGTATTGATATGGAAGTTGCCACGATATTTATAGTTGGCCATTACAACGAGATTCCTCGCGGAGCTTTACTCTTAGTTTCAGATGTTCCTGTAACACCTGACGGGGTCAAAACTGAAAAATCAGATCAGGCCGTTACATCTAAATGGGCAAAGCAACACCTAGAGATAGGCATTCATGCAATGACAGATTTAAAAAATAGCAGAGACAAGATTAAGCATTTCCGTTATTAATTAAGTCTCAACAACAAATTCTTGTAAGTAGTTAAAAATATCCTGAGTAGTGAGGTCTCGGGCTTTTCGCATGGTGTCGTTGACATGCAAGTTTAGAGTTTTACCCTTTCTGTCCATAATAAATACTCTTGGTATGCCTTCTTCAATATTTTTATCAAAAAAACTAAACAATTCAGTATTCATTTCATAGTTCCCCACATCTATATTTAAAATGTTTGCATTTTTTTCAAGAAAGTTTTTTACAGTTGGCAACTGGATTACACCTTCTAACAACCTTGCATCAGGACACCAATTAGCTCCAAAAATTACAATGGGTTGTTTATTTGATTCGATCGTTTTTTGAATGAATTCTTGAATTTCCTGAATAGAAGCTTTTAGTCCTAAATAGGGCTCAGGATGTGGAACTGCGGGACATTCATTTGTATCTAAAATTATATTCATATCTTATTAAGCGGCTAAAAATTTAAAATTTTTTATATTTAAGTGTATTCTAATAGATTGATGGAAAGGTTGATTAAATATTCATTGATACTTGTTGGTCTGTATACAACTGTGAGGATATTTATTGCTTTATTTTTTTATGATCAATTACCTATCGCATTTCTCGCAACTGAGTTTAATCAAGATCAAATGGATGAATACAGAGCCAGGGTTCTTCTTCCGGCTTTCTTTCTTACCTTGAATTATTTTATCTTAAGATATTTTTCCGGCAAAAATCCCACTTCACCCCTTTGGCCAATATATGTGATTAGCATTTCGCTCATATTGACTCATATCATTGGTTTTATAACTTTTCTGCCTTTATCCAAGGATCCTATTATAATGTTTTTCATATGTTTATTTATTTGTTTCGTTGCCAGAGCAGGTCACAATAAAAGAAAGAACGAAATTTTATAGGAAATACAATGATTTGGATTATTAGACTTTTTCTGATGGCTTACGCAGTTTTATATTTTGGTATAGGTGCATGGGCGATTATTGATCCTGTCAAAGACGCGCTTGAACTTAGTTATGAAATCCCTTCATTCATGGATGCAGTTGGGTTAAAAGTTTCAGGAGTGATAGGTTATTCAGAAGTTGCAGGTTTGTATGGTGGTATCAATATGATTATTGGGATCTTGTGCCTGCTGGGTCTTTTTAGCAGAGGCATTGCAACATATGTGTTATCACTGCTTGCATTCTTAACTTTTAGTATTGCACTTGGTAGATATCTGTTTGCATTAATTCCAACCACACCAACTTTTTATAATACTTTTTTTATCTTTGAAGTGGTTACGTTTGTCTTGTCGCTATCTTTTTTCTTGTATATGAAATTTTTATACAATCCCAGAAAGAGTGGCAATGTAGAGAGTGTAGCTGCTGACTAGAATTATTCCTGCTGCCAAAAACAAACCTCTATTGAATTTTAATTTGGTTAATGCAACTGCTAATAAAATAAAGACTAAGCTTAAGATTGCAAGGATGCTGAAGTCTCTTTCCATGACGATTGGACTTAGCTGAACAGATCCAAAAAATCCAATAATTGGAATAACAAAAACTAAATTCAGAACGTTGGACCCAATAATATTACCAACAACCATTTGATGTTTGCCCTTTTTTAGCGCTGCAACCGTAGCAGCTAACTCAGGCAAACTAGTTCCTAACGCAATGATGGTAAGACCTATGATTAACTCTGATATGCCCAACAATAATGCCGTGCTTTCGGCATAGACAATAGAGATATTAGCACCAGCTATCAAACCAACAAGCCCGACCATTGATAAAAATAAACTTTTTGTAAATTCAGATGCCTCAGAGTCTTCTTCATCAGGGACGCCATCCGTTTTCAAGAGGATGTACATAAACAACATGAATAAACCCACAAAACCTATGCTTTCATTAAAAGAGATCGTTCCATCTGCCAACGTTAATCCCAGCAATAATACAGTTAAGCCAAAAGGCATTAAATTCCATAAATGAGTTTTAGAAGCTGCATTAAAGTAAAGGCAAGAGACGCCAAAAATCAGAGCAATGTTTGATATGTTTGAACCAATAGCCGTTCCAAGGGCAATATCCTCATTGCCATTCAAAACAGCAGATATTCCAACAAATACCTCGGGTGCCGAGGTTCCAGCCGCGATAAGTGTCAGTCCAATAACAAGATCACTAACGCCTATATGTTTAGCTATGACGGAGGCATGGTCAACAAATTTATTTGCTCCCCAAACAAGAATTGTAATCCCAACTAGCAGCAGAATGATGTTTATTGTTAACTCCATGACAGTATTCTAAAGGCAATGCTATTGAATTCATAATGATTTCAAGGGAACATAAGCATTTATTAAATTATGTAAGGGTAAGTATGAAAATAGCAGAACTATTTAATGTTTCAGGAAAAGTAGCAATTGTTACTGGCGGTTCAAGAGGAATAGGTGAGATGATAGCGGCAGGCTTTTTGGCTAATGGTGTCAAGGTATATATTACTGCTAGAAAAGAGGCTGCATTAATCGAAAAGGCTCATGAATTATCCGAGACTTATGCAGGCGAGTGTATTCCTGTGCCCTGTGACTTGAGTAGCATGGATGGAATGAATGATTTTGTTGATTTCATTCAATCAAAAGAGGAGCACATAGATTTTCTCATTAACAACGCAGGAGCTTCATGGGGAGAACCTTATGCAGAATATTCAGAAAAGGGCTGGGATAAAGTCATGGATTTGAATGTTAAAACCATTTTTTATTTAACCCAAAAACTCACACCTATGCTAGCTAAACAAGCTTCAGTTGAAGATCCTGCTAGAGTTATTAATATTGGGTCAATTGATGGTTTGAATGTACCTGCATTAGAGAGTTATGCATATGGAACCTCAAAGGCAGCTGTTCATCATTTAACCAGAGTGCAAGCAAGAAGATTGGTTGGAGAGAATATCTTGGTCAATGCAATAGCCCCAGGTCCATATGAATCTATGATGTTAGGAGCTGCAGTAAATCATGATTATTCATTAATCGAGTCAAGAAATCCGAGAAAAAGAATTGGTTCTCCTGAAGATATGGCTGGGCTGGTACTTTTCTTGTGCTCAAGGGCGGGGGCTTATACCGTTGGTGCAGTTATACCTTCAGATGGAGGGTTAGTTGGTACCGCGGGCCATGACCTAAGTCAGTCATGAGCTTTTATGAGAAATATTGTTTACCTAAACTATTAGACTGCTGTTGTGGGATGGAGGGTTTTCAAAACAAGAGAGCTCAAATCATCCCTAAAGCTCATGGAAGAGTTTTAGAAATAGGGATTGGGTCAGGGTTAAATTTTGATTTTTATAATTTTGAAAAAGTATCTGAGATAGTGGGAGTTGATCCAGCCCTTAGTTCAGTTGCTATTGCAAAATCTAGGGCCTCAAACCTTAACTCTAAAATTTCTTTTGTAGAGGCAACAGCTGAATCCATTGATCTTGAATCTGCAACATTTGATAGCGTAGTGATAGGGTTTAGTCTATGCACCATTCCAGATCCCATGCAGGCTTTAGCAGAGGCTCATAGGCTGCTTAAACCGGGGGGATCATTATTTTTTATGGAGCATGGCTTAGCTCCTGAGCCTAAGATTCAAAAATGGCAGCATCGAATGACACCTCTTTGGAATAAAATTGCCGGTGGCTGCAATCTAAATAGAAATATTGAAGAGTTAATTCTTTCTGGCGGGTTTCAATTTAAGGATTTAAAGAAGAAATATATTAAAGGACCAAAGATAGCTTCTTTTTTGTACTATGGGGAAGCCCCTAAAGCTTGAGCGAGCTTACTTCTTCAAAAGATTCGATAATAAGATTGCGCATCCAAATATGCGATCCATCATTATCATCACTAGTATGCCAAATTAGATATTGCTCAAGAGGAGGAACATTGATAGGTATTTCAATGTAGCTAAGACCATGTTTTTTTGCAAAAGTCTCTGAGCAGAGCAGACACAAATCAGTCGATCTAACTATCTCTGGGGTTACTTGATAATGCTGAGATCTCAGTGCAATTTCAGGCTGTAATTGCATTTTTTGCATTTCCATTTCTACGACCGAGGCGCCTCTTTTTCTATTTGATATATTGATATATTTTAATTTAAGCATTTCATCCAAATTCATTTCCGAAAGTTTTGATACAGGATGATTGGCTCGGTGAGCTACAACAAATCGATCAGAGAACACTTTCATTGAATTTGTATCTTTTGAATTGGGTATGAAAGGGTCTACAGCAAAACTTAACTCGTTTGTTGCTAAAGCATGAGGCACTTGATCTCTGGAAGAGTAGTAGCATTCAAGTTTAATATTTGGAGCTTGTTTTTCCATTTTGCCCATAAGAATTGCCAATATTCTGCCTTCATTAATATCTCCGAGAGAAATTCTAAAAGTTTTCTGGCTGGTAGCTGGATCAAACTCATCAGGTTCATTGACACTTTTTTGCATTAGCTGCAGAGCATTTTGTATATCTTTAATGATATTTTCTGTTTTTTGAGTAGGCACCATCCCACTGCCAGTCCTTACAAAGAGTTCATCATCAAACTTTTCTCTTAATCTTGAGAGTGCATTTGAGACAGCAGGTTGAGTTATACCTACTACTTCAGCTGCTTTGGTAAGACTACCTTCGGTATAAATGGAGTTCATAATGACAAATAGATTTAAATCAAAAGAACTTATTTTCATTTTTTTCTGATCCTATAGCTTTGCAACTTGCTTGCAGTTATCATGGGTGTAAACCAATTGAATACTAATAATAAAGTTATTTTATAACATTCACAATACTTATATTATAAATAACATCCATTAATAAGAGGAAAGTAATGAGAGATTTAAGGCCAGAAGTTCAAGCATTTCTAGATAGGGTTCAAGCATTTATAGATACCGAAATTAAACCCAATGAAGCAACATATGCTCAGCAGGTTGAAGAGGGCGGTAGATGGTGTGTGCCTCCCATCATGGAGGAAATGAAAGCTAAGGCCAAGGCTGAAGGCCTATGGAATTTCTTCCTGCCGGGGTATGAGGGTGAGTTTGGAACTGGTTTAAGTAATTTTGAATATTCTCATCTAGCAGAAAAAATGGGAGCAGTAGGAATCGCTTCTGAAGTTTTTAATTGTTCTGCACCTGATACAGGAAACATGGAAGTGCTTGAGAGATATGGTTCTGAAGAGCAGAAAGAGACTTGGTTGAAGCCTCTGTTAGCTGGAGAAATTAGGTCAGCTTTTGGCATGACTGAGCCTGGAGTAGCTTCTTC
>CAYVYQ010000047.1:0-7492 GCA_964455855.1 uncultured Gammaproteobacteria bacterium | reverse complement strand
CTAAATCCATCAATGAGTTAACCCTAGCTGAATCTGCATTAATTGCATCATCAGCACAGCTTCCTTCCAGAATTAATCCTATACGCTCTCCTGATAGATCAATAATTAGGCGAAACTGGATTTTAGGAAGAATGTATAAGCTTGGGTATATTGGTAGAGCACAGTTCTTGCTTGCGAAGTCTGAGGCAATCAACTTAACTCAATTAGATTCAAACTTTTCATTGGATGGACGATACATTGCTGAAATCACTAGACAAGCAATGATCGATAGATATGGATTATCAGTATACAAAGATGGCTTATCGGTTATCACCACAATAGATTCTTCACTTCAGCAGGCAGCGCTTGAAAGTGTTGCAAAGAATTTATATGCATATGATAAACGTCATGGTTGGAGGGAACCTGTTAACCTTTTATCAAAAATACCTGACTCTATATTTAAAGAATTGCAAGATGGAAACTTAGATATTTTGTATCAAGATTCAATTACCCCTGATGAGCTTGGTATGAGACAGCTAAATATCTCAGTAATCAGAGATTTTTTTAAAGATTTCGTAAACTCAGATAGGCATTCAGTCGGCATCATCATAGATGTAAAGCCTGAAAGAGTTATATATCTTAGTAATTCTTTTCAATTAGAAACTTTATTTTGGGATGATGCTTATGAGTGGGCTAGACCAAGAATCACCATTAATAAATTAGGCCCGCGCCCTCAAAATTTCTATGACATTCTTCGTTTGGGAGATTTGATATATCTATCTGAGATGAATGGAAATTATTTTCTTGATCAGGTGCCTGATGCTGAGGTGGCATTTATTTCTGCGGATCCTTCTAATGGCGCGGTAAAGACCTATATCGGCGGATTGAATTTCTCAAAAAGTAATTTTGATAGGGTGAAACAATCTTATCCTCAAGCTGGCTCAAGCTTCAAGCCATTTATTTATGCCTCTGCTTTTGCAAATGGCTATAAGGCATCTGACAAAATAAATGATGCCCCTATTATTTTTGAAGACTCAAATTTGGAGAGTAGTTGGAGGCCTGAAAATTATACTGGTAAATTTTATGGACCTATTAGACTCAGAGAGGCTCTAGTTCAGTCTGTCAATTTAGTTTCTATTAAGCTATTAAGAGAAATGGGGATTCCATTGACTCAAAATTATTTATCAAGGTTTGGCTTTTCTAAATCAAGACTAGCTCCAGATCTATCACTGGCACTCGGATCATCAAGTTTTTCTCCTGCTGAGATGGTTAGGGCATACAGTATTATGGTTAATTCTGATGATCCCAAAGATTTATTTTTTATTGAAAGAGTGGTGGACAGAAACGGAAAAACTATTTTTCAAAATCCTCAAGTAAAAAATAAGACAAAAAATATCGATGCTTTTCCATGGTTTCAAACTCAGTTAACAGAGGAAATTAAACCTTTTTATTTATTGCCACCCATCCAAAAAGAATCTTTAGCACCAATTGATCCTAGGATAACTTTTATTACAAGAGATATATTGCGAGAGGCTCTTTCAAGGGGTAGTAACGGAAGAAAAGTCCAAGTTTTAAACAGAAGTGATATAGCAGGGAAAACCGGCACTACAAATGATGCGATAAGCACTTGGTTTTCTGGTTTTCACAATGATTTGGTAACAACTGTCTGGGTGGGAACTGATGATTTTTCCTCTCTTGGAGATAATGAATTTGGTTCCAGTATTGCTTTGCCTGCTTGGGTTGATTTTATGAAAACAGCATTGGTAAGCCTGCCTGAAGAGGATTGGAAAATTCCAAAGGGCCTGTCTTATGTAAGGGTTGATCGTGAGACAGGTAGGCCAGTTGATGAAAGCAGTAAAAACTCATACTTCGAGCTTTTTTTAGATGAATAGAACTAACTTTTAAAAATGCTGTTAGAAATTAGCGACCAATAATTTTCAATATAACTACTAGGAATCTCCTTAAACTTATTTCTAATGAACCTAGAAATCATACCTTCCATTATAGAGGTAATCAGATGAGCGCTTTGACCCGCAGTTAATTGTAAGGAGTCTTTTTTTGCAGAAAGTAGTTGTTTGATTGAAAGCTCTAATCTTTCATAGAACTGATTTACGGAGTCGATGACATTTTGCTCGCTCGGTCCCAACGCCTCGCGAGATAAAATTCGAGCAAAACCTTTATTTTTTTCAAGAAATATTGCGAAAAAAAAGAATATTAATCTTACTTTTTCCTCTGCTTCAATATCAGCATCTTTTTTTATCTCTCCAACTTTTTGGAAGATTGTCTGATCACAAAATGTGAATAGTTCCAAGAAAATTGATCTCTTGCTAGGAAAATGTCTATAAAGAGCAGCTTCAGTTACTCCGCTTTCAGCAGCCAGAACGGCTGTTGTAACCTTAGTAGCATCTCGTTCCTCTAAAAGCTTTGCTAAGCTTTGAAGAATAATTTGTTTTCTGTCTTTTGACATAGCTTTAGCTTATATCAATGTGAATTGATTCATCAATTAATTTTAATTGATTAAGAAACATATTTTTTATTTCCTGTAGTCTTGAGGGTGAATTGGCTTCAAATCTAAGGACAAGTTTTGGAGTTGTATTGGAAGCTCTTATTAAGCCCCATCCATCATTAAAATCTACCCTAAGACCATCAATAGTAACTTTAGAGCCATCCTGAAATTCTGATTTGCTGACAAAATCTTCAATTATTTTAAATTTTATTTTTTCATCTACATTTATATTTAATTCTGGCGTCGAGCAAGCTTTAGGAAGTTGGTTGAATATAGAGGAAAGAGGCTCATTTAAGTTTTCCATAATTTCTAATAGTCTAAAGGCAGAGTAATGACCATCATCGAAACCATGCCATTGATCATTAAAAAAAATGTGACCGCTCATTTCACCGGCTAGTGGTGCATTTGTTTTTTTGAGGGCATTTTTAATATGAAAATGACCTGTAGGAGACATCAATGGAATACCTCCAGCCTCAAGGATAATATTGCTTAGTAAATTTGTGCACTTAACATCAAAAATTATTTCTTTACCAGGATGATTTTTCAGCACATCCTTTGCAAAAATCATCATTAGCTGATCAGGGAAAATAATTTCACCATTCTCAGTTATAACGCCGAGCCTATCTCCATCTCCATCAAACGCTATCCCTACATCAGCTGAATTTTCTTTTACTGCCTTAATTAAATCTTGCAGGTTATCCACTTTTCCTGGATCTGGGTGATGATTTGGAAAGTTTCCATCAATCTCACAAAATAGCTCAATTACCTCATAACCTAATGAACGAATCAGCATAGGAGCAATTTCTCCAGCTGAACCATTCCCACAATCTAGAACAACTTTAAGTTTTTTTTGTTTGACTTTACTTTGTTGTAATACTTCTTGAATGTACTCAGCCATGAGATCTTTCTTGTGGATTTCCTTACCAGTATTTATTTTAGTGACGGGCGGCTCAGAAATTAAATTTAAGATCTCAAGACCTGAAATTGGCGAATCATTAATTACAATTTTAAAACCATTGTATTCTTTTGGGTTATGGCTCCCAGTAATCATGATTCCGGACTTTGAAGGTAATTGTTTGGCAGCGTAATAAAGCAGTGGGCTAGTAACTACCCCAATATTGATAATATTTATTCCTAGAGATTGCAGCTCTCTGGAAAGAAGATTTATTATTTGTTCTCCTGAGAGTCTTCCATCTCTTCCAAGTGCTATTTCAGTAATATTCTCATCTTTGCATTTTTTAGCTATTGCATAAGATATAGAACCAATGGAGGCTTCATTAATTTGAGAGGGAACCACTCCTCTAATGTCATATTCTCTGAAAATGGATTCATCAATCATGGGAATTTTTAATTTCATTATATGGGTTGTTTTGTCATAATAACTGAGCTTTAAAACTATAGACAACATGTTTCTTAATACCGAATCAAAATTTATCTGGCTTAATGGAAGTTTTCAGCCATTCAATGAAACAAACATTCACCTTTTATCCAACACCCTACATTATGGGATGGGAGTTTTTGAGGGCGTGCGTGCATATGAAACTGCAGATGGGGGCGCTATCTTTAGACTCGAAGATCATACTAAAAGACTTTTTGATGCAGCATCCAAAATTAATATTTTAATTCCGTATTCAATGGACGAGGTTAGCCAAGCTCAGAAAGAAGCAATGCTGAAAAACAATCTCCGTGAAGGTTATATTCGTCCAATTGTTTTTTTAGGAAGTGAATCAATGGGCTTAAGATCCCATGATTCACTTTCAGTGAATGTTGCAATTGCATGCTGGGAATGGCCTTCGTATATGGATCCAGAAGCAAAAAAGAATGGCATCTCAGTTGTAAAATCTCCATTTAAGCAATATGACAATCCGCTATATTCAAATAATAAAATTATTGGTACATATGTAAACTCAATCATGGCTGTTAATGATGCAATTTCTAAAGGAGCCGAAGAGGCGATATTACTAGACAAAAATGGTTTTATCTCTGAGGGCAGCGGTGAAAACTTGTTTATAGTTAAGAACTCAAAGTTAATGACGCCAACAACAGATTATTGTTTGAATGGAATTACCAGGCAAAGCGTCATCACAATTGCAAACAATCTTCAGTTAAGTGTAGAAGAGAAGAATTTAACTTTTGATGATTTATTATCTGCTGATGAAGCTTTTTATTCTGGAACAGCCGTTGAGATCACTCCTATAACAATGGTTGATGGAGCAAAAATAGGCAGTGGTTCAATTGGGTCAATCACTGAGCAACTTCAATCTAATTACTCTGACATAGTTTACGGAAGAGATAAGAGCTATTCGCATTGGCTAACTTCAATTTAGCCTTTTAAAAAAATTGAATCAAAAATTAAATATCGCTATATGCAGCTATCGAAGTGCACCTTTTGGTGGCGGCCAAGGAATATTTGTATTTGAATTATCTAGGGCCTTGAAAAATTTAGGCCACAATGTCGATGTTATCTCAGGACCACCATATCCAAACCTTGAAGATGATATTGATTTAATTAAATCTCCAGGGCTAGATTTATTTAGTACTTTTGACTTCAAAAAAAGACTAAAAATTTTTCTAGAAAAAAAGAATAAATCTACTGATGATTGGTTTGAATTTATTTCGGCACTGTTTGGGGGATTTCCAGAGTTGAAGACTTTTGGTAATAGAGCAAGCCATTTACTGAGTACAACTTCTTATGATGTTGTAATTGACAACCAATCTCTTAGCTACGGAATGATCGAGGTTCAAAAAAATATACCCTTAATTGAGATTATTCATCATCCCATCACAAAAGATTATCGTTATGATATGCAATTTTCTAGGGGCATAGTTCAAAAAATATCTAAATGGAGATGGTTTTCTTTTTTAAAAATGCAAAAGAAGGTCTCCCAAAAATTAAAAGTTTTTTCAACACCATCGCATAATTCAAAAAAAGACATTGCAAATGATTTTGGTGTCCCTGAAGAAAATATTTCAGTAATACCCAATGGTATTGATTATTCGAGTTTTACTCCCTTAAAGGATATTAAAAGAGTTTCATGGCAAATCATTACTACGGCTAGTGCAGATGTCCCTCTTAAAGGTTTGGATTTTACTTTACATGCTGTTGCTAGATTAAAAGAAGAGTATCCACAGCTAAGATTAGTAATTATTGGTGCACCCAGATCAGGCGGTCATACAGAAAGGTTAATTAAGAGACTGCAGATAGAGGAGAATATTTCTTATAGATCAAACCTGACTAGACATGAGATAGCTGTTGAATATGCTAAAAGTAATGTTGCCATAGTTAGCTCCCTCTATGAGGGTTTTGGATTTCCTGTTGGAGAGGCCATGGCTTGTGCAATACCCCTAATCGCAACCAATGTTGCATCTATCCCCGAAATAACTCAGTCTTTCGCTGAATTGATCCCAGCTGAAAGTACAGATGCAATAGAGGTAGCTATTAAAAATATTTTTACCAACCCGGAAACAAATCAACTAAGAGCAGATGCTGGCAGAACGCATATAATAGAGAACTTTGATTGGCAAAAAATTGCTATGTTATATGAGGATTTAATTTTTAAAACGATAGATGAATTTAAATGTTAACTTTTAGCTTAGATAAGATAGCTCTAAAGCCTAACTCAAAAGTTTTAGATGTAGGTTGCGGGGAAGGGCGTCATATATTTGGATCTTTGTATGAATTTTCAGATATTCATTGCGTTGGACTAGATCAGGATATTCCTTCATTAAATAAATGCAATGAAGGTTTGGAGTTCTTTAAAGAGCTGAATTCTGGTTCTACTATTTTTATGCAAGGCTCTGTATACAAACTTCCATTCGAAGATAATACTTTTGATCTTGTTATTTGCTCAGAGGTGCTAGAGCATCTTGAAGATTACCATGCAGCAATTGATGAAATTTATAGAGTTTTAAAACCTGAGGGCAAATTTTTGCCGAGTGTTCCTTCATATTGGCCAGAAAAAATTTGCTGGTCTCTTTCATCCGGATATCAAAATATGCCTGGCGGCCATGTAAGAATCTTTTCTAAACGTCAAGTGATTAATGAGATAGTAGATCATGGATTTAAGTATAGTCACTCTGAAAGATTTCATGGCCTTCACAGCGCCTATTGGTGGCTAAGATGTCTTTTTTGGAAGAGCCAAGATTCAAATTATCTTGTAAAGATTTATAAAAAATTTCTTGAGTATCAAATTCTTCAAAGCCCAGCATGGCTGAATAATTTTGAAAAAATTCTTAATCCTGTTTTTGGAAAAAGTATTGCATTTTATTTTGAAAAAAAATGAAAAAATTTCCAAACATATCTCACATAAATCCAAACTCTCTTGATGGCCTGAACCATCTAGGTAAGTTTTTGGTCGATGTTCAATTTCTTTCAGGAGCCATTCCCTCAAATCAAGATGGTTCGCATGATCCCTGGGATCATCTTGAAGCTGTAATGGGCCTAACTACTCTGGGATACAAAACTCATGCTCTCAAAGGTCTGGATTGGATGGTTTCCAATCAAAATCAAGATGGAAGTTGGTATAACCTTTATCAAGATGAAAAACCATTGGAACTCAATAAACAGACCAACTATGCCACATACATTTCTGTTGCTGTTTGGCATTTTTATTTGATTAATAATGACGTTAACTTTCTTCAAGAGTTTTGGGAGCCAGTCAAAAATGGTATTTTATTTTCTCTTTCTCTTCAACATGACAATGGAGCCATTGCTTGGAATATAGATGAATTTGAAAAAATTGATGAGGACTATCTTTTAACTGGCTGTAGTTCTATTGCAAAAAGTCTCGAGTGTGCGATTGCTATTTGCCAAGCTTTAGGCAATCACAATTATGAATCAGAATGGAGAATTGCACATTCAAAATTAATAGCAGCACTTGAAAACCCATCTGGAATTTTTGATTTAAAAAAAGATCGCAGTAGATTCTCAATGGATTGGTATTATCCAATTCTAGGTGGAATTAATTCCAAAAAAAGAATCAATTCTTTAACGACGAAAATTAAAGA
>CAYVYQ010000046.1:0-7935 GCA_964455855.1 uncultured Gammaproteobacteria bacterium | reverse complement strand
ACAATCAATAAACACCATTTATACAGCATATTGTGAAAAATTTAAAAGAATTCACAATATATTGTGTTTTTTACTTGATTATTTATCCACAATGTAAGAATATTGACGTTGGTTAAAGAGATTTCAAAAAAAGACATTTTGACCCCACCCATTGGTAAATTTTTAGTAAGTTGACCAACGAAAGAAACAAACATAGAGGAAAAAAATGACAATACAAGAGTTAGGAAAGACTCAAGAAGGTGCTGGGCAAGAGGCAATTGGAGCAATTCCGTCGGACGACTTAAACATAACAGCACCTGGAAAACTCAGGATAATAAAGCGTAACGGCAAAGTTGTTCCATTTGAGGAAGATAAAATAAAAGTAGCCGTTACAAAGGCTTTTCTCGCTAACGAATCTGGAAATGCAGCAGCAAGCGAAAGAATACATAGAAAAGTTGAAGAAATTACAGCTGAAGTACAAGAGATTTTTAAAAGAAGAATGCCCTCAGGCGGTACTCTGCACATTGAGGAGATACAAGACCAGGTAGAGCTTCAACTGATGCGTAATGAAGAGTATGTTGTTGCTAGAAAATATATTCTTTATAGAGAAGAAAGAGCTACTGAAAGAACAAAGGATGCACCAAAACAAACTAACATAGATGCACCAAAAATATCCGTTACAAAAAAAGATGGTTCGCAAGTCCCCCTCGATATCGATAGGTTAGCTGCGGTAGTCAATCATGCATGCGAGGGATTGGTAGATGTTAACGCTGATGCAATCCTAGAAGAATCAATCAAAAATCTATACGACGGTGTTTCAATAAGCGATATGAAGTCAGCTCTTGTTATGTCAGCAAGAACCAAAGTAGAGCAAGAGCCAAATTACAGCTATGTAACAGCAAGAATTTTGCTAGATGAGCTGAGAAGTGAGGCTCTGTCCTTTCTAGGTATAGCGGAAGAAAGCTCGCATCCTGAAATGCAAGAATATTACCCAAAAGCATTTAAAGCATACATAGAAAAAGGCATAGAACTTGAGATGCTCGATCCAATCTTGAAAAATTTCGACCTTCAAAAACTAGGAGAAGCTATCGATCATGACAGAGATTACCAGTTCACATACCTAGGACTCCAAACATTGTATGACAGGTACTTTATTCATTACCAAGATACTAGATATGAGCTCCCTCAAATATTTTTTATGAGAGTTGCTATGGGGCTAGCAGTAGAAGAAGATAATAAAGAAGAAAGAGCAATTGAGTTCTACAGGTTGCTTTCAAGTTTTGATTATATGAGCTCAACACCAACTCTCTTTAATTCCGGAACTTTGCGTCCTCAGCTTTCCTCATGCTACCTAACAACGATCCCGGATGATCTAGATGGGATATTTGGAGCAATGAAAGATAATGCGCTGCTGTCCAAATGGGCAGGAGGGCTTGGTAATGACTGGTCACCAGTTAGGGCATTAGGGTCTTATATCAAAGGAACAAACGGCAAAAGTCAGGGCGTTGTGCCCTTCTTAAAAGTTGCTAATGATACAGCTGTTGCAGTTAATCAAGGCGGCAAAAGAAAAGGCGCTATGTGTGCTTACCTAGAAACATGGCACCTAGACATAGAAGAGTTTCTAGATCTCAGAAAAAATACTGGTGATGATAGAAGAAGAACTCACGACATGAATACCGCGAACTGGGTTCCTGATCTATTCATGAAAAGAGTTGAGTTAGATAAAAACTGGACGCTTTTCTCTCCAGGCGAAACTCCAGACTTGCATGACCTTACCGGACTCGCATTCGAAAAAAGATATGAAGAATATGAAGCATTAGCTGCTGAAGGAAAAATGGATCAACACAAAACTATTCCAGCTAAAGATCTATGGAGAAAAATGCTAACTATGTTGTTTGAGACGGGCCATCCGTGGATAACTTTTAAAGATTCATGCAATTTACGCTCACCGCAACAGCATGTTGGAGTCATTCATTCGTCAAACCTATGCACTGAGATAACCCTAAACACAAGCAACGATGAGATAGCTGTTTGTAATCTTGGATCGGTAAATCTTCCTCAGCATATGAAAGATGGTGTATTGGATCAAGAAAAAGTAAAACGCACAGTAACCACTGCTCTACGTATGCTTGATAATGTTATTGATATCAACTACTACTCAGTAGATACAGCCAAAAACTCTAACCTCAAACATCGCCCTGTAGGAATGGGGCTGATGGGTTTCCAGGATGCGTTATACATGCAAGATGCGCCCTACTGTTCTGATGAAGCTATTGAGTTTGCAGATCGAAGCATGGAAGTTATAAGTTACTATGCAATTCATGCTTCAAGCGAGCTTGCAAAAGAAAGAGGGACATACCCATCATATGATGGATCTTTATGGAGCCAAGGGATATTTCCAAAAGATTCAATAGATATCTTAGAAAAAAACCGTGGCAGCGAATTTATTAAAGTTGATAGGTCTGAAACACTAGATTGGGATCAGCTGCGCGCTAAAGTTAAAAAGGATGGTATGAGAAACTCTAATGTGATGGCAATCGCTCCGACAGCAACAATCTCAAATATTACTGGCGTAACTCAATCAATTGAGCCCACCTATCAAAATCTATACGTTAAATCTAACCTTTCGGGTGAATTCACCATTGTGAACCCCCATCTTGTTAGAAAACTCAAAGCAATAGATTTGTGGGATGACGTTATGATCAATGACCTTAAATACTTTGAAGGCAGCCTAAGTGAAATATCAAGAATTCCAGATGATATTAAAAAGCTTTTCTCAACAGCGTTTGAAGTTGAGCCCCAGTACATTGTTGAATCTGCAAGCAGAAGGCAAAAATGGATAGATCAGGCTCAATCATTAAACTTATATATCGGTAATGCTAATGGTAAAAAACTAGACCTTACATACAGAATGGCTTGGTATTCGGGCTTAAAAACAACTTACTATCTAAGATCTATAGCAGCAACCACAACAGAAAAATCAACCATCAACCAAGGCAGCTTAAATGCGGTAAGTGCTCAGGCTGAACAAGCGCCAGAAGTTCCTCATGAACTTGGTGCGCCAGCGCCTGTACCAGAAGCATGTTCCTTGGATGACCCTGACTGCGAAGCCTGTCAGTAAATACGGAGAAAAAAATGTTAAATTGGGATGAATACAATAAAGAAGATACTCAGGTAGCTCCTGCGATCAAAAACACAACACCAGAGACACCTCAACCTGTTGAACCAGTTGCTCAGAGCAAATCTGTGACCGAAGAAGTATCTTCTTCAAACATAGAAGCAGGATCCAGGGCAGAGGCCGCCAGAAAAGCCATGGAGACCTTTGATGCATCGGAAGGTGTAAGAGAACTGGATGAAATGCATAGTGGCAGAGTTCAAGTTGATGATAAAGCTATGATCAATTGCAAGGCTGATCTCAATCAATTGGTTCCATTTAAATATGACTGGGCTTGGCAAAAATATCTTGATGGAAGCGCCAACCACTGGATGCCGCAAGAAGTTAATATGACTGCAGATATAGCGCTATGGAAATCAGAAGATGGTTTAACAGATGACGAGAGAACAATTGTCAAAAGAAATCTTGGATTCTTTTCAACTGCAGACTCCTTGGTTGCAAATAATTTAGTGCTTGCCTTGTATAGACTGGTAACAAACCCCGAATGTCGACAATACATTTTGAGACAAAGCTTAGAGGAAGCTATTCACACTCATGCATATCAGTATTGCATAGAATCACTTGGTATGGATGAGGGAGAAATATTCAACATGTATAGAGAAATTCCAAGCGTTGCAAAAAAAGCAGCCTGGGGATTGAAATATACTCAACAAATTTCTGATCCAACCTTCCAAACAGGAACAACAGAAACTGATAAACAGCTTTTAAGAAATCTCATAGCCTTTTACTGTGTGCTTGAAGGCATATTCTTTTATTGTGGCTTTACTCAAATCTTATCAATGGGAAGACGAAACAAAATGACGGGAACAGCTGAGCAGTTTCAGTACATTTTGAGAGATGAATCAATGCATGTGAATTTTGGAATTGATGTTATTAATCAAATTAAAATCGAAAATCCGCATCTTTGGGATGAGGAGATGAAGAATGAGGCAGCGCAGATGATTCTTGAAGGAACAGAGCTTGAAATTCAGTATGCAAGAGACACCATGCCAAGAGGCGTCCTAGGAATGAATGCCTCCATGATGGAAGAATACTTACAATTCATCGCCAACAGAAGGCTAACTCAAATTGGGTTAGATGAAGAGTTCAAGGGTGCAACTAATCCCTTCCCTTGGATGTCAGAGATCATGGATCTAAGGAAAGAAAAGAATTTCTTTGAGACCAGAGTAATTGAATATCAAACAGGTGGCGCTTTAAACTGGGAGTAAGCCATCAACTGGTTGATTGGATCAATATAATTCTTATCCCTAGGCTATAATTACAGAATCTTAAACTAGGGGAAGATTCACATGACTGATAATCATCAGCCGACAAAAGGCTATCGAACTTTTGTTCTAATACTACTGACCGTTGTCTACGGATTTAACTTTATTGATCGGCAAATTGTAGGGATACTTGCCCCGTTTATCCAAGAGGATTTAAACCTAACAAATACAGAGTTAGGGTTATTAATAGGTTTGGCATTTGCGATATTCTATACAACCGTTGCTATTCCAATTGCATGGTTAGCAGATAGGTATAACAGAGTAAATATACTTTCAATAGCTCTAGCTACATGGAGTGGGTTTACAGCGTTAACTGGCCTCGCAACAAATTTTATCCAGATTGGCCTTGCTCGAATGGGTGTAGGTATTGGCGAAGCTGGTGGCAGCCCTCCATCTCACTCAATTATCTCTGACATGTACCCAAAAGAAGAGCGAGCGAGTGCTCTTGGGGTGTATGCCATGGGTATACCTCTGGGCATTATGGCTGCTTATTTTGTTACTGCGGCTCTTATAGGAGCATCCAGCGAGGATGTAAATTGGAGAGAAATATTTGTCTTCTTGGGTATTACAGGAATTCTTTTGGCAGTAGTTGTTAAATTAACAATACGTGAACCTATTCGCGGGGCGATGGAATTTGATGATCAAAGAGAAATTGCCAAACCTCCCTTTTTAGAATCTCTCAAAACTCTTCTTAAGATTCCAGCATGGTGGGCAATGTGCTTTGGTATCGCTTTTGGATCCTTTGTTTCATATTCTAAGTCCGCTTTCCATACCAAATATCTAGTTACTTTAGACCCAAGTTTTGATTTCCAGACCTTAGTTATTATTCTAGGTTTTGTGAACGGACTAACATATGCAGGTGGAGCATTCTTTGGAGCAAGGCTGGCTGATAGCTGGGGTAAAAAAGATATAAGAGCCTATGGGTGGTTGCCAGCCATCTCAATAGCCCTATGTCTGCCTTTAGGTATTGCAGCTTGGTGGTCAACGTCTGTTGAGATGAATCTAGTATTCACATCGTTATTTTTAATCTTTATGGGAATATACCTAGGTCCAAGTTTTGCAATTGCACAAACTCTAGCTCCAATTCATATGCGTGCTATGTCGACCGCCCTTTTCTTTTTTATTTTGAATATGATTGGTTTGGGTCTTGGACCAAGTATTTCAGGATGGATGATTGATATTTTTAAGGCGAATAATGGTGAAGTTGAATCCATCAGATATGCTATGACCGTCACTTCACTTGTATTTATCCCATCGATTATTAGCTTTTTGGTTGTTGCACGTAAACTTCCCGAAGATTGGGCAACTGCTGAAAAAAATAATCTTAAATTAGCAAAAAGTGGGTCTTCATGATTGAGAGTTTTTTACAATATGGGCAATGGGTAATCTTAGTGCTGAGTATCCTCAGTTTAGCTTTGGTAAGCTCAGTAAAGCATGAGACAAGATTAAATGGCTATATATTAACTGGAATTAGCAGGTTTGCTGGTGCTTTAGTTTTTGTATTTGTAGATTTGCCTGCATTTGTTATTGCAAATTTAATACAAACTTATATAGCTTTTAAGGGTTACTATAATAATAAAAAAGCTGGCGAGGAAAAAAATGAAGTTGTATGACAATAAAATGGCTAACAGCCCAAGAAAGGTAAGAATGTTTATGTCTGAAAAAAATATTGATGATATTGAGATGATTGAAATTGATATGATGAAAGGAGAACATAAAACCCCTGAATATAGAGCTATAGCCCCTAACTCGAGAATTCCAGCGCTTCAGCTTGATGATGGAACTGTCATCATGGAATCAACTGCTATATGTAGATATCTAGAATCTATATACCCAGAACCAAACTTATTTGGTGAAAGTCCTATGGAAATTGCTTCAATTGAAATGTGGCAGGCGAGAATATATAACGAGCTAATGATACCTTTGGCAATGGGTTTTAGGCATTTGCATCCGGCAATGTCGGGCTTGGAAACACAAAACAAAGAATATGGCGAGACCCAAAAAAATATCGGGATCAAGTCACTTAAATATTTTAATGGTGTTTTGTCGGAATCTAAATTTGTTGCAGGTGAAAGATATACATTTGCTGATATTCAGATGATCACAACTACTGATTTCTTTATTGGTCTAAATCGATTAGAGATAAAAGATTATCCAGAAATTGAAAGGCATACAGCCCTGATGTCCCAGCGGGAAAGTTTTTCTGCTTAAGCTTTATCAGCCTGTTCAAGAATTTTAATGGTTTGCTCTGGACCACTAAATAGCTCTCTTGCATCTTCCATATCAGAAACAGAATCCCAGCCAGTTGCTATGTTCTCAGGAGTCATCTCATCACCTGTGCCAAGCGCAAGACCCATTGTTTCCAAGATCCTAAATCTTGTAAATACTCCTGCTCCAGCTCCTATAATGGCTCCATTTTGACTTTCTTCACTGGCTAAGTAGATAACGGCTGGCGTAACATACTCTGGCATAAACCTCTCACCAATGCCTTCTGGAAATAGAGAATCTGTCATTCTTGATAAAGCAACTGGAGCAACAGCGCTTGAGAAGACATTATATTTTTGACCTTCTATCTTCAGGCAATTCATCAAGCCGATCATGCCCATTTTTGCAGCGCCATAATTTGCTTGACCAAAGTTACCGCAAAGACCGCCTGAGGAAGTGGTAAAAATTATTCTACCAAAATTTTGTTCTCGCATGATTGGATAAACAGCATGAGAAGCATAGAAACTACCTTGAAAGTGAACGTCCATGACCTGATCAAATTCTTCAGTTGTAATTTTATGAAAACTTTTATCTCTCAAGATTCCAGCATTGTTAACCAAAATATCTATGCGGCCCCATTTTTCCATGGTTTCAGCAATCATTTTTGAAACGCCCTCTTTGTCTGCAACACTAGAGCCATTTGCGATCGCTTCTCCACCCTCCGCCTTAATTTCCTCAACAACGGCATTAGCTGCATCGCTTGCACCACCAGAGCCATCAACAGCCCCTCCTAAATCATTAACTACAACTTTTGCTCCTCTTCTTGCAAATTCAAGTGCATGTTGCTTTCCTAGGCCTCCACCTGCACCTGTTACGATTGCTACTTTGTCATCAAATCTTATTGCCATGATTATCTCCGTGTTGGTACATCTATTCTAACTAATTTGAACCTGAAAAAATGGACTCAGGTTGAAAATTCTTATCTTTTATAAGGCTCATCTCTAACTTAAAGCCATTGCCTAGAGCTTTTTTAAACAGCATAAACTGTCTAGATTGATTTACGCTGTCAACAGCAATTAAGTACCCTTCTTTGCCATAGCAAGCTATAAATTCTGCAGAATCGATATCACCAATTATATGACATTCATCATAACCACTTGATAAACCAGCCATTTGTAATTTTAGATCATATTGATCTGACCAGAACCAAGGCATCTCATTGTTAAAAAGCTCATTACCAAGAATTGAAGAAGAGGCTACTTTTGATTGCGCTAGCGCATTTGGCACACTTTCAAGTCTAAATTCTTTGTT
>CAYVYQ010000045.1:0-8005 GCA_964455855.1 uncultured Gammaproteobacteria bacterium | reverse complement strand
GGTGCACATAAACACCAATCATCGCCCTCTTTTAAACCAGGAAAGCCATATTCAGGCATTGGGGTTGATAGATCATTACCCTGGGCTTTTGAAAAGGCTAAAAATTCATCAGTCATGTGAGCGCAAACTGTGTGGATGCCATGATCTTGATCCATCGTCTCGCAGGAACCAGAGCGAGTGAAACCTGTCATAGGATCTTCACAACAAATTGGTAAAGGCTCACCAAAAACATTTAATTGATTCATGGATTAATTATAAGACTTATTTAGTGAGTTGGAGAATCTGACCAGGCTTTGGAGATCTAAAAAAATCTGGCGCTAGATTTTGGTCTTTTAAAGCTTGTTTTAGTCTTATAGGAGGCTCAATGATCGGTTCATCTGTTAATGAAAAAGTGCCCCAATGCATGCCAAAAGAATGCGGAGTATTTAAGTCCAGCGCGATTTGCAAAGCTTCTTCTGGATTAACATGAGAGTCTTTCATGAACCAGCGAGGATCATAGGCGCCTATGGGTATGAAAGAGTAATCAGGAGCGCCTAAACGCTCATAAGTAGCTTTAAAATCATTGGAATAACCAGTATCTCCTGCATGGTACAAAGCCAGCTGATCTGTTTGCATAAACCAGCCACCCCAAAGGCTCTTATTGCGGTCAAACAAACCTCGCTTGGACCAATGTTGAACTGGGGTAAAGTGAAAAGTGGTATTACTGATATCAAGCGATTCCCACCACCGCATTTCAATCACATTTTTTACCCCTGCTTTGATCAATCTTTTTTGATCACCGGCCGGGACCATAAACACAGTCTCTGGATTAAGTTTAGATAATTTCTTTAATGACCAAATATCAAAATGATCGTAATGATTATGACTCACAACCACAGCATCTATCTTGGGTAAATCTTTAAGCTGCATAGCTGGAGGAATCATTCTTTTGGGGCCAGCAAAGCCTATGGGTGATGCTCGTTTGGAGAAGATTGGATCAGTAAGAATATTGATATCGCCATTGTTAATCAGAAAGGTCGCATGTCCTATCCAGATGGCATAGTGAGTTTGATCAGGCGCTAGTTCCTGCCATTGATTAGAAGTTTCAATTTCTACTCTCTCAGGTCCCTTTTCTCCATCAAGAACCCATGTCATTAATTGGCCAAAAGTCTTACCATTTTGTTGATCATTGGTGTTTTGATAGGTTTCTGCAAAAGCACAGCTTGAACAAAAAAATGTAATAACGCTCAACGCTAAGAGGTGTTTCATAAATATTAAGCTTTAAGGGATGTAGTGAATAGGCGATGACCAAACACGCTCTTGTATGGTTTTAGGCATATCAGATCTTGGCTCAACATTGTTTCTAACAGCATCCCATGTGCTCCATCGACAGGTAGGATTTTCTAGGGCTCTGACGTAATAAAAAGCACGTTGACCACTCTTAAAAGTTGGGTCATTCCAAAAAGCCTTTAATTCTGCAGCACCAACATCTTGAGAGAAAGCACAACTTGAGATATCAACTTTTGCATTGTTATCTGGGCATCGATGAGTTACTGGATCTGGAGAGCCTCCATCGGAACATGCTACGTCAAAGACTTGCTCTTGCGGATTGCCGCTTGCATCGACATAACCTTTGATAATTTGAACTCGTTGCAAGGGAGCCGTGTAAGTATCTCTTACCGCCCAAACAAAAAAACTTGGTGTTTGTTGGCCAATACCATCCAAATCTGCTCCCATGGTTTCTGCATTGGTATATAAATATTCAATCAAATCTTTATCATTAATTTTACCTACATCTAGATCGTAGCCAGCAAAAAATCTTATCGTCATTCTTGGTCCAGAAGTGGCAAATGATTCTTTGCGTCTAAAAGCATCATAGATACTATCCCTGGTATTTACTTCAGCCCAGACTCCAGCAAGACCAGATGCGCCCCATGTAATGGATGATGAATTCATGTATTTATTTCCATCAACCTCTTCAAGTGATTGATCGGACTCCAACATGGCTGGATCGGTAATGGGTATAGATCCACGCAAAGCAGCGCTAGAATCAAGCAGACCTATTTTAGAAAAGAAATTATCTTCTTCTTGTGAAGAAGCTGCGGTATGGGTATCGCTTGAACCAATTAACCCAAATTTATATGGATTAAATCCTTCTTTTTCTTCCATCTTAATGCCTTCGAGTAAAGCATCTCGAACATAACTTCCCTTAGGCTCAGAAAAACTTTGGGTTGCTACTTTAAAAGGCATGATTTCAAAATCAGCCCATTCATCATTGGTAGAAAGAGCTGGATGAGTATCTGATGTGCCCTTCACTTGCGTAATTTCTACTATAGGCTCATTGCGCATTCTCAATTCTGCATATTCTTTGGTTAATGGCTTTCCAAAAGAGTCCTTTAAGGCAAACATAAAGCCATCAGATCCATTGGAGTTATGTGGAATAGCTAAGCTCTCTATTCCATCCTCCCTTAATCTGTCCATCCACTTCCACAAACCCTCAGGGTCATTTGAGTTAGCTCTGCTGTATGGAGCTGATGGAATACGATTACCATTTCCCTTAAAAACTACATTCCTATGAAGGTTGCCCATATCAGGAGTTGAAGCTGTATATTCATAAGCAATAAAAGTTGTGAATTTACCAGGATCATTGTGTCTTTGCGCAGCAGCAACTGTATCAGCCCATGCCCTTCGACTAACGCTGTCCACATATTGCATATCAAGCGTTCTGTCTCTCAAGGCATTAACTGTATTAACCAGAAAACCTCCAAAGGCCTGAGTTCTTCTTGGGATGGTTGAGATATTTAGATTTTCTGGGCTATTTATATCATTGACTTGCTCGCTTGATGGAGATTCATAGTAAGGCGTTCCAGGTGTTGCTGCCTCAGCAACTTGTCCCAAAAAAGTTCCATGATCTGTGACACCATAAAAATCTAGAGGTCTATCTAAACTCACATCAAAACCAGCTGGATGTTTAATAGATTTACCCTTAGCAAACTCATATGCATCATCAGGCGTTGCCAAGGTACCAAAAATATATGCATCAAATGAATATGTAGTGTGCACATGCAAGTCACCAAATAATGGAACTCTGGTTGAACTGAGCTTAGGATCCATATTCATGTAGGGATCGATGGCTTGAGAATCCCAGTCTATTGGTTGCTGACTAGCAAGCCCAACTCTAGCACCTGCTATATTTAGAAAGCTATCAGACTCAATTTCTTCAACTGGCTCTGAACAGCTGTAAATTAGAGTAAAAATGAATAAGAAGGCTAAATTTTTATACATATTGTCTCCCTAAATATATGCACCAAAACTATTATGTTTGGCTTGGTTGAATTGATCAAGTTTTCGATGATTGACTTACATCAGATTATAAAGGCTGGCTGACAAATTTAGCGTCTTGAAGGTTTTTACCAAAATATATTTAATGCTCTTATAATTAACCACAAAAAAATATGCGCCCGTAGCTCAGCTGGATAGAGTACTTGGCTTCGAACCAAGGGGTCGGGAGTTCGAATCTCTCCGGGCGTGCCAATAAAAAAGCCACTTAAAAAGTGGCTTTATATTTAAAATTCTAGCTTAGTCTATTTTATACACTTCAATCGCAATATCCCCTGATATAAGATCAATGGTGCCTTGCATAAAATTAATGCCATCGGTTACATCGTCCAATGATTTAATAGAGATCATTTTTCCATCTCGCGTCCAAACACCCTGAAGATTGCCTCTAGCTAAATTTCCCTCTGGACTAATACCTCTGCCCTGTCCTGTCCAAGTGCCACCTGTATCAGAGGTGTTTTTTAATTTATAGCTCACATACACTTTTCCATATTGGCCAGCAGCATCACTTTCAGCATTGATGATGCTGTACTTTTCACCAAGAGTAACGGATGTGATTTTAAATTTTGCATCAAAGTGATCGCCGGTAACATCAAATGCAGAAATATTTACTGCACAAAACAATAATACGAATGCAAACATAGATTTAAATTTCATTTTTATCTCCTTAAATTAAATAAATGAATATATTTTAAACATAACTTTATGCTGATTAATTATCAATGACATTATTGAAATTCTTTTGCATTTATTTATTTCGGAGTAAGGTAAGAAATATAATAGACACAATAAATATAATGAACAAAGTACTTGGATTTATACTTTTACTAACTATGACCACTTCAGGATATGGATATGATCGAATCACTGGTGAAAAATTTGCCAGTCGATCTGAAGTCATAGGACAAAATGGCATGGTTGCAACCAGTCACCCGCTTGCTACTCAAATAGGTTTAGACATTCTTAAGCAAGGTGGAACCGCAGTAGATGCTGCCATAGCTGCAAATATTGCTTTAGGTCTTATGGAGCCAACGGGAAATGGAATTGGAGGAGATCTCTTTGCCATTGTTTGGGATGCTAAAACCAAAGAACTTCACGGATTAAATGCTAGCGGCCCTGCTCCAAAAAATTTATCTATAGACTATTTTAAACAGCAAGGCCTCACAAAGATCCCTTCCTATGGTCCCTTGCCAGTTACAGTGCCTGGGGCGGTTGATGGCTGGGTAAAGCTGCATGAAAGATTTGGTAAGTTGAAATTTGAATCTTTGTTTGAGCCAACAATTGAATACGCCATCAAGGGCTTTCCAATCACTGAAACAATTGCATATTACCTCGACAGATCGCAAAAGCGTTTTGAAAATTACCCTAACTTTAATGAGGTATGGGTAAAAAATGGAAAAATGCCGCAAAAAGGAGAAATTTTCAAGAACCCCCAACTCGCCAACACTCTTAAAACTATCGCAAAAAAAGGCAGAGAAGGTTTTTATGAAGGACCTATAGCTCAAACAATGGCAGAGTTTGTTCAATCGCAAGGTGGATTCTTATCCTATGATGATCTTGCGGGCTTTCATTCTGAGTGGACTCCACCCGTCTCAACAAATTATCGAGGTTATGATGTTTGGGAGTTACCACCAAATGGTCAAGGGATCGCAGCCTTGCAGATTTTAAATATATTAGAAAATTATGACCTAAAGGCAATGGGTTTATATAGCTCTGAATACATTCATTTATTTACAGAAGTTAAAAAAATTGTATTTGCTGATAGAGCAAAATATTATGCTGATCCACATTTTGCAGATATTCCGGTTAAAGAATTGATCTCTAAAAACTATGCAAAAGAACGGGCCAAGCTGATAGATTTAAATCATGTTTCTGCTACAGATGAACCCGGAATATTGAAGTCTGGTGACACCATCTACCTAACAGTTGCAGATAAGTACGGCAATATGGTTTCTTTGATCCAGAGTAACTATCGAGGCATGGGCTCGGGCATGATGCCACCTGGTTTAGGTTTTATGCTTCAAGATAGAGGCGAATTATTCAGTTTGGACAAAAATCATAGAAATTCATTGCTAGGCGGAAAAAGACCCTTTCATACAATAATTCCTGCATTTGTGACCAAAGATGGGAAACCATTTATGAGTTTTGGGGTTATGGGTGGTGCTACTCAGCCTCAAGCACATGCCCAAATAATCATCAACATGGTTGATTTCGGTCTGAACCTACAAGAAGCTGGTGATGCGCCAAGAATTGTTCACAGCGGATCTTCGCAACCCACAGATGAAATTATGAAAGATGGTGGAACCTTAAGCTTAGAAAGTGGTTTTGGAAAAACCATAGAGGATGAATTAACTGCTATAGGGCACACCATCAAATATGAAAAAGGTATCTTTGGTGGCTATCAAGCAATCATGTTAAAAAACGGTGTCTACTATGGCGCTTCAGAAACTAGAAAGGACGGCCAAGCAGCTGGCTATTAAAAAGAACTAAGCCAATCTTTTTAAAACACAGATCTTATTTCCAGAGGGATCTTTCAGGTAAGCTAGATACATTTTTACACCCATCCCTTCTCTTGTGCCGGGAGGATCTTCACAGTCTGTACCACCATTCTCAAGGCCAGTTTGGTGCCAAGTATTTCCTGTAGCTTCATCTGGAACATTAAAACCAATGGTAGAACCATTCCCGTGAGTTGATGGATTTCCATCAATCGGCTCAGAAATTAAAAAGGTGCTTCCATCAAGAAAATACATGTATCTCTTTTGACCCGTTAAATTTTCAGATAAAAGACCTGGTTTCGCACCTAGAACACCCAAAATTGCATCATAAAACACTTTTGATGCCTCAATATCATTCGCTCCAACCATAATATGACTAAACATTTGCACTACTCCTGTATTAAATTAAAGACTGTTTCTCAGCACCCTGATCTAGGATATCTTGAAACCCAACTAAATTAAAAACTTTTTGGTAACCAACCCTCTTTAAATTGTAACCAGCAATTGCTGATCTAACACCCACAGCGCAGAAAACATACACAGAGGTGTCGAAAGAAATCTCATCGTTGTTATTTAATCTAAACTCTACAACCCCTTTAGGGATATGTGTTGATCCTTTAACTGTTCCAGATGCTTGCAATTCCTCATGCTGTCGAACGTCTATCATCACCTTTGCATTCGAATCCTTTTTAAAATCATCTAATGTAACCCTTGGTATTACCTCGTCGGCTTTTGATAATAATTCTTCTGTGTATGTCATCTTAATTTTTAATCTTAACTTTGGTTGTATTAGCAAAATACATGCCCATCATAACAAAAATAAAACCACCAAAAATAATTAATGTTATTTGTTCTTGGAGAAAAATTGCGCCCCACAAGATACTAAAAACAGGAAGCAAATATGTCAAAGTAGAAGTCTTTACAGCGCCTATTCTATCAATCAGCCTTATATAACCAAGATATCCAATTCCAGTTGAAACAACAGCAAGCCAAAGCAATGCTAAAAATGAATTTAGACTTGGCATGGCATCTGGTAAGTTAAAAACAGCAATGGGTGTCATAAATAACCCACCGAAAAGCATAGACCAGCCTATTAAAACTTTTTTATTTGAATTGGAGTGAAACTTTTGAAGATAATTACCGTTGAAGGCATAGCACAGTGATCCAATTAATGCACAAGTACTTGCAATTATGGTGCTTGAGCCATTTGCTGGATTTACCAAAATAATAACGCCCATAAAACCAAGACACAAACCAATAATTTGTTTTGAAGAAATAGATTCATTCAACCAAAAGTAAGCAATAACAGTGGTTAAAAAAGCAGTGGTGCCATTTAAAATCCCCAGCATGTTTGATGTTGCTCCAAGAGAAGCAAATGCAAAGAGAGTGAAAGGCAATGCATTGCTAAAAATAGCAATGATAATAATTCCAGGTAAGTGTGATTTAAATAAGAGTCTATATTTTTGTCTTAACAGCAAAGGCATAAATACCAAGCCAGCAATTAACAATCTCAAGGTTACTAATAAAATTGGTCCAAAATCTACTGCTGAAATTTTTATGAACATAAAAGCACTGCCCCATATAGCAGCAAGCGTAGTCAGCAAAAACCAATCTTTCGATTCCATGAAATAAACAAGACATTTAAAAGTTGATGAATTTTAAACCAATAGAAAAGTTTTAGGTTAATAATTTAGATATAAATTATTGTAAAAAAAGAAGCCTCCCGAGAGAGGCTTCAAGCTATCAGAGTTAGATAAGTCTGATAGGCGAATTCGGTAATTCACCTCTTGTCAAAAGGCGAACCCTCCGTTTTCTAATTTAATATAAATACTAATAAGATCACCTCCTGAGCAAGGGTATTAAAACAAGCAAAGACAAATCCCCTTAGTAATTTGTAGATGCGACATCTAATTAAATTATATAGAGAATTTTTCTAAATAAAATACCGTTTTGACTGGAAAAACGTTCTATTTAGTGCAGTAATTCTGGTTGGTAATATTCTTTAGTTTCAACCAAAGTAAGTTCCATAGATTCACTATCATGTGAGTCCTGGAAACTATTTATATCCAGATAATCAACAGCTTTTTGTATGTCAGCACCAAAATATTTGAATGCAATGGTTTTCAAACCAGCGTTCTTATCTACAAAAGCCTCATACTCGTTAAATATTGGATCTATAGGGTTTAAATGTA
>CAYVYQ010000044.1:0-8180 GCA_964455855.1 uncultured Gammaproteobacteria bacterium | reverse complement strand
ATCCATAATTTCCCCCTATGGTTTGCATGGTTAGTTAACCTATAAAACCATAAAATGAAATCGTGGACAAGAAAAATGTAAGAAAAAACTTGCTAAATTTGACTTTTAGCAAGTTTGTCTATAAATGATATAGATAATGCTTCTTATGTATTATAAATATTGGTTATTTTATAATGGCTACTGCTCTAATACTTTTTTGGATAATTTCATTTTTCCTCGATCAAATCCGATTAACTTGACCTTAATAACATCACCCTCACTAAGAACATCAGAAACATTCTCAACTCGCTCAGAGGAAATCTCAGAAACATGAAGCAATCCATCCTTGCCAGGCAGAATGTTTACAAAAGCTCCAAAATCTACAATCTTGACAACCTTTCCTTCATAAACTTTATCTAATTCAGGATCTTCTATTATGCCTTCAATGATTTCAAGAGCGGCTTTCATAATTGATTGCGTTTCACCAAATATGGTTACAACACCATCATCATTCACATCTACAGATGCCCCTGTATCAGCCTGCATGCCCTTAATTACAGCTCCTCCTTTACCAATAATCTCTTTTATCTTGTCTTGGTGTACGGTGATTTTTTTCATTGCAGGAGTATTATCAGACAATTCTTTGGGTGCAGAGATCACTTCATTCATTTTGTCTAAAATATGCAATCTGGCATTTTTTGCTTTTTCTAATGCGGACTCCATAATTTCGGCTGTAATACCTTGAACTTTAATATCCATTTGTAATGCAGTAACGCCTTCTTTAGTTCCAGCAACTTTAAAATCCATATCGCCAAGGTGATCTTCATCTCCAAGAATATCTGTTAATACTGCAAAACTGTCCTCTTCTTTGATTAACCCCATTGCAATACCTGCAACTGGATTTGAAATAGGAACACCTGCATCCATCAATGAAAGAGAAGTTCCGCAGACAGAAGCCATCGAACTTGACCCATTAGACTCTGTGATTTCTGATACAACTCTCAAAGTGTAACCAAACTCTTCGGAATCTGGCAGAACAGCTTTAATTGCTCTTTTTGCCAAGTTTCCATGACCGATCTCTCTGCGTTTTGGTCCAAGCGGCATACCAATCTCTCCGACACTATATGCAGGGAAGTTGTAATGCAACATAAAGGTGTTTGATTCTTCACCATTTAATCCCTCTATCCTTTGCGCATCTCTTGTTGAGCCAAGTGTAGCTGCAACTAATGCTTGAGTTTCACCTCGAGTAAACAAAGATGAGCCGTGAACGCTAGGCAGAACATTTGTTTCTACATATATTGGTCTCACGGTATCTAAGTCTCTTCCATCAATCCTAGGCTCATTAGATAAGATGCTTTTTCGAACTACATCTTTTTCTACTAATTTAAAGGCATTCATTAATTTACCTCTTTCCATTTCATCCAAATCTTCGTGAGCTTCATTAATCTTTTCTCTAACAGAATTGATTGCTTCGCCTCTATCAGCTTTATCTGCAATCTTGAATGCACTTGCTATTTCTTCTTTAAAAGAATCAGCAATCTTCTGCTTGAATTCAGCCGTTAATTCATCTTCAGAAAATTCCCATGGAGTAGGGTTCACTTTAGCCCTTAATTCTGAACAAGCTTTTATCACTTTTTGCATCTCTTGATGACCATAGAGTACTGAACCCAACATCAGATCCTCACTAAGCTCGCTTGCTTCAGATTCAACCATTAATACGGCATCTTCAGTTCCTGCTACTACCATATCCAGCATTGATTTCTCAAGCTCTTCTGGGGATGGGTTTAAGACATAATTGCTATCAATAAAACCAACTCTTGCAGCTCCAAGAGGGCCTTGAAATGGAACCCCTGAAATTGAGAGGGCTGCTGATGCTCCAATCAAGGATGCTATATCAGGATTAATATTTTTATCTGATGATAAGACAGTACAGAAAATCTGTATTTCATTTTTAAAGTCTTCAGGGAAGAGCGGTCTAATAGGCCTGTCAATTAATCTGGAAGTTAGTGTCTCTTGCTCAGTTGGCCTAGCTTCCCTTTTGAAATATCCACCTGGAATTTTTCCAGCTGCATAAAACTTTTCTTGATAGAAAACAGCTAGAGGGAAAAAATCCTTCTTGGGGTCTGCTTCCTTTCTAGCTACCATCGTTGTTAATACAACTAAGTTATCAATAGTAACAATAATGCTTGAAGTGGCTTGTCTTGCAATTTTACCAGTTTCAATCTTGACAGTTTTATTTCCGTATTCGAACTCTACGGATTGAGTATTTAATTTATTTTCTTCCACGATTTTCCTTGTTTAGCCTCTTAATTTAAGAGATTTAATGATGTCTTGATAGCTTTCTGGATTTTTTCTTTTAAGATAAGCCAAAAGCTTTCTTCTAAGGTTAACCATTCTAATTAGACCTGTTCTTGAATGATGGTCTTTTTTATGAATTTTAAAATGAGATTGTAATTTATTTATATTTTCGGTTAGAAGAGCAATTTGCACTTCTGGTGAGCCAGTGTCAGTGTCACTGTTTTGAAATTCTTTAACAATTTTATTCTTTTCTTCTTTTAACAAAGCCATGTTTATTTTCTCCTTGGATATGCTCCCTAATCCTCTCAAACCTCGCATATCTAAAGTCTGAGATGGTGTAGCTTATTACTTATTTACTTATTAAACAAGGTATTCATGTTTGAAGCCCTTGCTTGAATTTTTTCCGATTGCAATAAATTGATTTGCAGAATCATAAACTCTTAACAAATTAGTATGATCAAAATCTCTTTCAATTGATCTACCATGAATAAATGCCTTGGAGTCCTTCTCATTTAATTTAATAAAATCCAAATCCTCGAAAGCTTTCTCTAAGGAAATTATGTCTTCTAAATTTATATCGTCCAATGAACAAGCATCAGAAAGCATAAATTTTTCTTGACTGGTTCTGATTAGTCCAGATAAATGAGCTCCGCAACCAAGCTTAGCTCCCAAATCTCTAGCAATAGATCTAATATAAGTGCCCTTAGAGCACGTTATATCAAATGACACTTTAGGTATTTCTATTAAAATATTTTGTATATTTTTAATAAATATTTTTCTTTCTGCTTTTTCAACTTTAATACCATTTCTTGCATATTTGTACATGGGTTTCCCTTTATGCTTTAGTGCTGAGTAATCAGGAGGCAATTGATAACTTGCACCCAAAAAAGTTAACAAGGTTTCTTTTATTTCTAATTCAGTAATATCAACTTTTTTTGAGGATATTGCCTCTCCCTCTGCATCATCTGTATCAGTCTGAATACCTAAAGTAACCTCAGCCCGATAAGACTTTTCACTCTGCAAAAGAAGCGATGCAAACTTTGTAGCCCTATTTATTGCAATGATTAGAAGCCCGGTTGCCATGGGATCTAAGGTGCCTAAATGCCCTACTTTTTTAAGTTGAAATTTTTTTTTTACAATTTGCACGACCCTAGATGAGGTAATGCCGGGGTCTTTATTAACCAGGAGAAAGCCGTTAATCACTTAATGAATTCAATAATGCGTCAATGTTATTATACCTCTCAAGACTTTCATCGTATTTAAATATGAGTTTAGGAACTCTTCTTATTTGCATAAATTTTGAGAGCTTGGATCTAACCATTGAAGAGAATTTTTCAAGAGACCTTTTGTCGGGTGAGTCAGCAATATCACCATTAATAATAGTATAAAAAACTTTGGCAACACCCAAATCAGATGAGCATTTGACATCAACTATATTTAAAAATTTGTAGCGAGGATCTTTAACTTGAGAGGATATAATTTGAGATATTTCTTTTTTCAAGAAGTCTTCAATCTTCGGAACTCTTGTTGAAGACATACTATTAAATACTTTGAGCCTCTTCTTTTCTGTCAAAAACCTCTACCTTATCCCCTGGTCTGATATCTTTATAGTTTTTAATACCTACTCCACATTCTGTTCCAGATTTTACTTCCCCAACATCGTCTTTAAATCTTCTAAGCGAATCAAGTTCACCTTGATGAATCACAACATCATCCCTAAGAACTCTTACTGGTTTGCTTTTCAAGATAGATCCTTCTATAACCATGCATCCTGCAACTTGGCCAAATTTAGGAGAATTAAATACCTCTAGAACCTCTGCTGTTCCAACAATTTCTTCTTTAATAATTGGGTCTAATAGACCGCTTAGCCGAGCCTTAACTTCATCAATTAATTCATAAATAATACTGTGATAGGACAGGGCCAGTTCCTCTGCCTCAACAACTTTCTTAGCAGCATTGTCTGTACGAACATTAAAACCTAAAATAATTGAATCTGTAGCTAGAGCTAGGTTTGCATCTGATTCAGAAATCCCTCCCACTCCTGAAGCAACAACTTTAATTGATGCATCATCATTCCCAATATCAGCTAAGGCCGCAACAATTGCTTCAGAGGTTCCAGCAACATCAGATTTTAAGATAACATTTAAAACTTTTTTATCTGATTGGCCCATGGATTCAAAGATATTACCAAGACTTTCATCTCTTTGTTTTAATACTTTTCGATCTTTGAGTTTACTTTCTCTGAACGCAGCTATCTCACGTGCTTCTTTATCATTCTTGACTACTTGGAAAGTCTCACCTGCATCAGGAACACTGCTTAATCCCAATATCTCTACCGCAAAAGAAGGTTCAGCAGATTTTAATTTACTTCCATCAGAGCCAATAATACTCTTAACCTTTCCAACAGCTGAACCGCAAACAACCATATCTCCAACTTTTAATGTACCATTCTGAACAAGCAAAGTAGCAACAGCTCCTCTAAACTTGTCTAATTCAGACTCAATAACAACTCCTTGAGCTTGCCCTTCATAGTGAGCCTTGAGCTCTAAAAGCTCAGATTCTAAAATCACAGCCTCAAGAAGCTTATCAACTCCATCGCCTTTTAGTGCAGAGACAGGTACCATCTGAATATTTCCACCCCAGTCCTCTGGAGTTAAGTCTTTTGCAGCTAAATCACCTTTAATTCTTTCTATATCAGCGCCCTGAAGATCCATTTTGTTAATTGCAACAACAATGGAAACGCCCGCAGCTCTAGCATGATTAATCGCCTCCTCTGTTTGAGGCATAACTCCATCGTTTGCAGCTACGACCAAAATTACAACGTCAGTAGTATTAGCTCCTCTAGCTCTCATAGATGAAAAGGCTGCGTGACCAGGCGTATCTATGAATGTAATAACTGAATCGCCCACTGGAACTTGATATGCTCCTATATGCTGGGTAATGCCTCCAGCTTCACCATCAACCACTTTCGTCTTACGAATAAAATCAAGTAAAGTTGTTTTGCCGTGATCAACATGGCCCATAACCGTGATAACTGGTGCTCTTGATTTAGGAGTATCTGAATAATTTATGCTACCAATGATCTCATCTTCTACAGATGAATCATTCAAAGCAATCCCATTATGACCCAGCTCTTCCGCTACTAAAATTCCAGTTTCCTGATCTATAGAGTCATTTATTGATGCGGCAACTCCCAAGCTCATTAGAACTTTAACGACTTCCCCACCCTTAATAAACATTAATTTGGCTAATTCACCTACCTGAATCATTTCTGGAACTTCAATATCACGCTTGATGAATTCGACTGGTTTTGCAAATTGATGCTCGGTACCTTCATTAAAACTGGTTTCTCTTCGGGAGTAATCTTTTGCTGCCCTAGATAGCTGATCTTTTATATTGACTCTTGATTGAGGTTTTTGTTGAGGAGTTGATTTTTGTTGTTGAGATTTCTTTGCTGCCTGCTGTTGCTCTTGTTTTAGGCGAATTGCCTCTTTAATTTGATCTTCTCTTTTTTGTTGCTGCTCTTTTAAATTTTCTGCAGCAGCTTGTCTTTTAGCCTCAATATTGTCTGAAAGACCCTCTGATGAACTAGGGGTCGAAGAAGTCGGTTGAGACAGTGTGCCTTTTGATTTGACCGTCACTCCTCCGCTACTCGAGGAAGAGGTAACTGAAGAAGATGTTGAGCCTTTTCGTTCTTTTAATGATTTTAGTATTGCTAATTTATCTGCAGGAGTTATTTCATCTGAAGCCTTGCTATGCGAAAGTCCCGCAGCCTTCATTCTCTCCAATAAAGCATCATCCTTAATTTTTAAGGTTTTCGCGAAATCTTTTACTGTAAGTCCCAATGCAATAACTTCCTTTATTTTAATTAAACCAACTTTCTCTAGCTTTCATTATAATCTCTGCTGCCTTCTTTTCAGTGATTTCAATGATATCTTGTAACTCATCCACAGCTAATTCTGCAATATCATCTTTGCTTTTAAGAGCATTAGAGACAAGAGTTTCAACTTCATCCTCGCTAAAACCTAATTCTGTAAGTGATTCTAAGTTTGATTCTTCTTGGGTTATTTCACCCATCGCTTCCATCAAAGCAGCATCTGCAGCTGCAGCTTTTATTTCTTCTGCTCTGGCCTCATCAATTTCCATAGCAGACGATAGTTTGCCATCCTCGGCATAAGCAATATCATCAAAAGTTAAAAATCCACCTCTTATAAGAGCCTCAGCCTCTTTTTCATCAATATTTAAATTGTCCATTAACTTTGCTTGAAACTCTGCCTCTACAACTCTCTCTTTTGCTTCAGCTTCATTGCTGCTGATTATATTTAACTCCCATCCAACAAGCCTAGATGCTAGCCTAATATTTTGACCCCTTGAGCCAATGGCAAGTGCTAAATTTTCTTCATTGACAGCTAGCTCCATTGAGCGAGAATCTTCATCCATAACAATTGATTCAACTTTTGCAGGAGCGAGTGAATTAATTACCATTTGAGCTGGATTATCATCATAGATAATAATATCTATTCTTTCATTTCCAAGCTCACCAGAAACTGATTGAACTCTCGAGCCACGCATTCCAACACATGCCCCTACAGGATCGATTCTCCCATCATTTGTTTTAACGGTAATTTTTGATCTCGAACCAGCATCTCGTGCAATGCCTCTTATTTCAATTATATCTTCGTTGATTTCAGGCACTTCAATTCTAAATAGCTCTGTTACCATCTCAGAACAAGTTCTGCTTAACATTAACTGGGAGCCTCTACCCTCTATTTCTTTAATTTGCAGAATGGCTCTCATCCTATCGTTGATCTTGTATATTTCACCTGGAAGCAATTGATCTCTTGGAAGGATTGCTTCAATATCATTTCCAATATCTACAATAATATTATCTCTGGTTACTCTTTTGACTGTTCCATTCATCAAAGAGTTATCCTGGGATTTGAACATGGCCACAATTGTGTCTCTTTCAGCTTCTCTAACCTTCTGCATCATGACTTGTCTTGCTGCCTGAGTTTCGATTCTTCCAAAGACAACATTCTCAACATCCTTGGAAAAAGTATCGCCGATACTCATATTAGAATCTGACTCTGTAACATGAGTTTCTTTATGAAAGTCTTCAGAAGTTTCATCTTCTACAAGCCAATGTCTGTGAGTTGAATATTCTCCTGAAGCTCTATCAATAGAAACAGATATATCTGCATCTTCATGAAAATGCCTTAAAGATGCGCTTGCAATGGCTGTCTCCAAAGCTCCAAATATTATTCCCTCTTCAATTCCTTTCTCATTAGAAACAGATTCAACTACTGCTAAAATTTCAATACTTTCCATTATTTATTCACCCTCATAAGTTCTTCAAAATTTGGTTTTAAACGGCATAGATCAAGATCTATAAAATTTAAAGTCATTTTTTCTTCACCACAATGAAATAATATTTCATCATTGTTTACATCAATAAGCTTTGCTACAAGGCTCTTTTTACCATTTTTAATTTCTCTTAGCTTTAAATCAAATTCTTCTTTTAAAAATGCAGATAACTGCTCGGCTTTAAAAAACTTCCTATCTATGCCCGGTGTAGAGACCTCCAGTACATAGTCTTGATCTAAAAATGCATCATTCAGTGCTAGCTCATAGTTAAGATCCTTGGCTACCTTTTCACAATCATCAATTGTTGCGCCAGCAATGGCATCAATGTAGACCCTGATTGTGGGTCTTTTTTTGCCTCGTAATAATTCAATGCCCCATAGTTCGCAGCCATGGCTGGTTACAACAGGTTCGATTGCATTTTCTATTTCTTCTATTCTCATATGTCTAAAAATAAAAATGGGGCTTATGCCCCAGTTCGTATCATATTTACTGGTAGCGGGGGCTGGATTTGAACCAACGACCTTCGGGTTATGAGCCCG
>CAYVYQ010000043.1:0-8455 GCA_964455855.1 uncultured Gammaproteobacteria bacterium | reverse complement strand
TATGAGTTTACTCGAAGCATGAGAGCTTATGATGCTACTTTTAATAATAAATCAGATGTTTTGGTAATTGATCCTAAATCTGATTTCTTTAAATACCTCAATAAATCAAAAGGCAATAACTAACTTCATATGAGCAATAACACCCTTATCTTGGGCTTACAGTGGGGTGATGAAGGCAAGGGAAAAATTGTAGATGCTTTAGCTGAGAGCTCTGAGGCAGTTTGTCGTTTTCAAGGTGGTCACAACGCAGGACATACTCTTAAAGTTGATGGCGAACAAAAAGTTCTTCACTTAGTTCCATCTGGAATTCTGCATCCTTCAGTTCATTGCGTCTTAGGTAATGGTCTTGTTTTATCTCTTCCAGCTTTGGCTGAAGAAATTAAAGGCTTGGAAGATAGCGGCATCGATTTTAAAGATCGTTTTTATGTCAGTGAAGATTGCGCCTTGATACTCCCTACCCATATAGCAATAGATAGGGTTCGGGATAAAGAAGAGGGCATTGGGACAACCGGCAGAGGAATTGGTCCTGCATACGAGGATAAAATTGCTAGGCGCGCAATCCGTTTTGGAGATTTGAATGATCTTGAAGATCTCAAGAGCAAATTGTCAAAATTGGTCAATTATCACAATCAGATTTTACAAAATCTATATAATGCGCAATCGATTGCATTTGAAGATGTTTTGGATGAGCTTATCAGTAACTTAGATCTTTACAATAAATACCATTCTAAAACTCAGGAACTTTTAAAGCTTTGGGTAAAAGAAGGTAAGAATATTCTTTTTGAAGGAGCACAGGGCTCTATGTTAGATATAGATCATGGGACCTATCCATATGTAACATCCTCCAGCACAACTGCAGGTGGTTTATCTTCTGGGTTAGGCGTTGGTCCTCGGCATATTGATTCTATTTTAGGTATTACTAAGGCATATACAACTCGCGTAGGCGAAGGGCCTTTTGCAACTGAGTTATTTGATTCCAATGCAGAACAACTGGCAAAGGTTGGGCATGAGTTTGGAGCAACAACTGGTCGTCCAAGGAGATGCGGTTGGCTAGATTTAAAAGCTTTAGAAACCATTGTTTTTATCAACTCTGTTACCAATCTTTGTATTACAAAATTAGACGTTCTAGATGGTTTTAATGAGATTCAAGTTTGTATTGACTATGATGAAAATCAACAGCCAATTTACAAAGCATTCTCTGGTTGGCAGCAGGATACCTCTAATGCTAGGTCTTTCGACGATTTACCTAAAGCTGCTCAGAACTATATACTATTTATTGAGGAGACTTTAGATTGTCCAGTTGGGATCATTTCAGTTGGACCATCAAGAGATCAAACAATTTATAGAGATTAGTTTTATCAATTCGGGAGAGATATGAGAAACCTTCTAACTTCACTCGCTCTGCTATTTATTTTTACTGTAGCTATTTTTTTTGGTGGCGCAGTTTTTAAGGTCTTTGGAACATTGGATGGTCCAGGCGTCATAGAAGGGAAAGCTCTACCAGGCAAAGCACTTGATGATAGAGTCAACAGAGTGAATACCGTTAAATCTGAATTAGAGATCTTGGATGAAAAGCAAATCCTCTTTGGCGATCTTCATGTTCATACAACATATTCAACAGATGCATTTATGTGGTCTTTGCCTTTTATGAATGGTAAAGGAGCGTCACCATTGGCAGATGCATGTGATTATGCAAGGTTTTGTTCCGCTTTAGATTTTTGGTCTATTAATGACCATGCTGAGGCCAGCACTCCAAGAAAATGGTTGGATACCAAGCAAAGCATTCAGCAATGTAATAATTTATCGGAAGGGACAGATGACTTGGTAAGCTTTTTAGGCTGGGAATGGACTCAAGTCGATCCTACACCAGATAATCATTATGGGCATAAAAATGTTATTTTTTTAGAAACTGATGATGCTTTAGTTCCCCCAAGAGCCATTGGTTCGGGCGGAGTGGCTCCTTTGGTTATGAGGCTGGGTTTACCCTGGACCATGTCTGCTTTACCAGCAACATTAGATTTAAAAAATAGAGATAGATTTTTTGCTTTCGATAAATTTTTTGAAGAAATAAAGGCTACACCTATCTGCCCTGAGGGAGTTAATACAAGAGATCTGCCTGTAAATTGCTATGAGGAGGCAAGCAATCCAAACCTTTTATTTCAAAAACTAAAAGATTGGGAGACTCCTTATATGGTGATTCCTCACGGGACAACATGGGGGTTTTACACCCCGCCAACATCAGATTGGAAAAAGCAGCTTACAGATTTCCAAGACGATGAATCTCAATTTTTATTTGAGATTTATTCCGGTCATGGAAATTCTGAAGAATACAGAACGTGGAATGATGCGAAGGTTAATTCAAATATTGAGATATTTTGTCCTGAAGGAAGCAGTGATTTTTTGCCTACTTGCCAACAGGCTGGAAATATTATGGCTGCAAGGTGTGCGGATTCTGGAATGGCTGCTGAGACATGCAAATATTTAGTCGATCAAACAAAACTATTTGCCGCTCAAATGGGACCAACAGGTTATGCAGTTGTTAATGAAACTGATCCAGATGATTTTTTAAATGCAGGACAATGTAATGACTGTTTTTTACCATCTTTTAACTACAGACCGCTGGGTTCTGCGCAGTATGTTTTAGCTTTAAGTGATTTTACTGATAAAGAAAATCCAAAGCGCTTCAAGTTTGGGTTTATTGGTTCAAGTGATAATCACGGCGCTCGACCAGGTACTGGTTATAAAGAAATTGATCGACTATACAACACAGAGGCAAATGGCTTCAATGATCCCTTGTTTGAAAAGTTAGGGGATCTAAGACGTCCGAAGGGCAAATTAGAGCCTTCATATGTTGACCTAGGCAACACTTCTTTGACCAGCATAATGGATCTTAATATTGCAACGGATGCTGAGAGACAAAGTGCATATTTCATGTCTGGCGGCTTGGTTGCTGCTCATTCAACATCTAGAAAGAGGGAGTCCATATGGGATGCGTTGGAAAGAAAAGAGGTCTATGCAACCTCAGGGCCAAGAATTCTTTTATGGTTTGATGCAGAAGTTCAATCTCAATCTTTGGCAATGGGAGCTGAAGTTAATAGCAGTCAATCTCCAGTATTCACTGTCAAAGCAGCAGGTTCTCTTAAGCAAAAACCTGGGTGCCCTGATTACAGCAACAATGGATTGAGTAAAGAGCGTTTAGAAAAGATATGTAACTCTGAATGTTATAACCCAAGCAATGAGAGAAGAGTTATTACTAGAATTGAGGTGATTAAAATTTTACCTCAACAATATGAAAATGAACCTGTTGAAGGTTTAGTTGAAGATGTTTGGAAGACATTTCCATGTAATAGCACCAGTTGTCAGATTTCATTTAAAGATGAGCAATTCTCGATAGGTCGAAGAGATGCTGTGTATTACGTTCGTGCTATTGAGGAACCTTCACCAACTTTGTCGGCAGATCCATTAGGGTGTGAATTTAATGAAAATGGTGAATGTATCAAAACTGAAATATGTAGAGTAGGGGTTAATGAAAATAGAGATGGGTGTATTGCTCCTGCTGAACATCGAGCTTGGTCTAGCCCAATATATGTTAATTATTCTTCTTGAGCCATTCTGCTTGATTTGTTTTAAGCCACTCGTCTAGCTTTGCATTTACAAATTTATAAGAATTTGGATTAGAAAATTTCTTTGCTAAGCGAATACACTCATCAATGACCACGGGATGAGCTAGTTCATTTGCACGTATTTCTACAATCCCGAGCCATAAAATTGCTTCGTCTATTATCTCAAGATGCTCGCCCTCATTATTCTTTAAATCTCTAGTAATTTCTTTTAAATCATCTGATTGTTCAAAAACATTTTCTAATCTCTCTTTAAAGTAATTAAAGCTAATTTTTTTTGGAGTATTTTCTTTTAGGAACTGATCTATCAGAGAATTTAAAGTTGATTCGTGAAATATATATTGATAGATAGCCTGAACCAGGCATTCTCGCGTTTGAAGCTCTTGTTTATGCTTTCCGAGGTTTTTAGACATCATCAATGAGCATTTCAACAAGCGATTGAGCTATCTCTTTACCCTTATTTAATTTTGATGAATCAGTTCGTTCTTGAGCTTGAGATAAATTCTCAGCAGCAATCAAGCCAAAGCCGATGGGTTTATTTGCATCAATACTTACCTGCATTAATCCATGGGTTGATGCTTCAGAAATAAGCTCATAATGAGTTGTTTCTCCTCTAATCACTACTCCATAAGCAATGACTCCATCTGCATGTACTAACTCTTTCTGAGCTGCATGGACCAACTCCCAGGCGCCTGGAACATATACAATTTTTAAGTCAGTGAATCCAAGAGACTCTAAATGGATTCTTCCAGATTCTATTAATTCATTAACAAGCTCTGCATTCCACTTGGACGCCACTATCGTAATTTTCTTATTAACATCTACTTCATTTGATGTGTATGAGAATCCATCCTTGCTCATTGTTCAAATCCTGTAACTTCAAGGTCAAAACCAGATAAGGATGGGTATTTCACTGGAGTTCCAAGCAATTTAATTTTTTGCAATCCAAGCTCTTTAAGAATTTGTGATCCTATGCCCACAGTCTTTGTTTCTGGCTTAACTTGTGATTTTGTTCCCATGAGATCATGCATAACTTCATTAGCATCTTGATAATTACCAATCAAAAGCAAAACACCGCATTCTTCTTTACCAATTCTCTTTAGAGCATTTTCTAGATTAAGCCTTTTACCAAAACCTTCAATGCCAATTAAGTCATGCAAGGTATTGGGAATATGAACCCGAACAAGCGGGGCATCGGATGAACTGAGATCACCCTTGATGAAGGTTAAATGAAGATTATCAAAGATACTATCTCTCCAGGCAGAAAGCTCAAATTTCAAACCATCAATTTCTACAGGTTTTGAGTATTCAAGATGAACAGATTTCTCTTTAAGCGCACGATAATGAATCAAATCAGCTATTGTCCCAATTTTCATTTCATGAGTTGAAGCAAATTTCATTAAATCATCTCTTCGTGCCATGCTCCCATCTTCATTCATAATTTCACAAATAACTCCAGCTTCCTCGAGGCCTGCAAGTCTCGCTAAATCACAAGCTGCTTCTGTGTGACCGGCGCGACTCAAAACCCCACCTTCAAAAGCTCTTAAAGGAAAAATATGGCCGGGTTGAACTATATCTTCTGGTTTGGCATTCTTTTTTGCTGCTGCAATTATGGTCCTAGCTCTGTCTTCAGCAGAAATACCTGTAGAGATTCCTTCAGCAGCTTCAATCGATACAGTAAAACCGGTTCCATGTTTTGCCCGGTTATTGTTAGTCATCATGGGAAGGTTTAGTTGGTCACATTTTTGAGGTGATAAAGGTAAACAAACCAAACCTTTTGCTTTACTGATCATAAAGTTTATTTTTTTATCATCCACAAGCTCTGCGGCGCAAACCAAATCACCTTCATTCTCTCTATCCTCATCATCAAGCAAAATTACCATCTTGCCAGCCGCGATATCTTGGATAATTTCTTCGGTTGTATTAAATTCCATCTTTTTTATATAGGCATTAAATGCTTAAACACAATTAAATATCCTTGTTGTAGTAGGTTGTTTTGATATCATCTTTAAATTTCTCTACTCCTATCATCTTTAATTTCACTGATGCTTTTATCTTTTCAGGCGCTATGATACTGATACCATCTTTACTTTCCTTGCCTAAAAACATGGGTGCAGTATATAGCACCAACTCATCAAATAAATTATTAACGAGAAATGCATTTAAGGTTTTCTGACCACCTTCAACCAAAATACTAGAGATATTTCTATCCAGAAGATCTTGCATGAACTCTTCTAAGAAATTCTTCTTCTGATATTTCAAATATTCTATATTTTTTGATTTTTTAGCAGATCCCACAGAACCAACAATAACCTTTGAATTACCAGCAAAAATTTTACTAACTTTTTTGGATCTCTTGAGGTTGCCAAGAATAATTTTTACTGGCTGCTGAATTTTGTCATGCTTATTCAAGCCCAGTTCATTATTAGTCAATCTGACTGTAAGAGATGGATTATCTTGTTCGGCCGTATGGCTTCCAACTAAAATTCCTTTCACTGTTGATCGAATGTGATGACTATTTTTGCGTGATTGAGGATTTGAAATCCACTTACTTTCTCCATTTTTAAGTGCAATTTTGCCATCAAGTGATTGAGCACTTTTAAGGATGATGTAGGGACGAGATTTTTTTTGATTTGTGAAGAAAACACGATTTAATTCTTTGCACTGATTTTTGAGTAGTCCAACACTTGTTTCAATTCCAGCTTTCTTGAGTAGTTTAATTCCTCGTCCATTAATTTTTGGATTGGGATCAAGAGTTCCGCAGAATAACTTTTTAATTTGATATTTAATTAATGCATTCGAGCATGGGGGAGTATTGTTTTCAATTGAGCATGGCTCAAGGTTTACATAGACATTTGATCCAGCAATTAATTTAATAGCTTTTTTTGCTCCAAACTTTCTTTTACAGTTTTTTATAGCATCCATTTCAGCATGATCTTTGCCGTATTCCTTATGCCAGCCTTCACCAATTATTTTGTTATTTCTTACAATCACACAACCCACCATAGGATTTGGTTGAACTTTTAGTCGACCCCTTGCTGCAAGCTCAATGGCTCTAGCCATAAAGTCATGGTCTTTCATTTTTTCTTTTTAGTTCTTTTTGGTTTTTCCTTAGACAAGGAAGAAATTTCTTCGGCAAACTCTTTGATATCTTGGAAGTCACGATAGACAGATGCAAATCTTACATAGGCAACCTGGTCAACTCTTTTGAGATTGCGCATTACAATCTCGCCAAGCTGCCGGGAAGCTATCTCTCTTTCACCTAGTTGACGAATTTCAGTTAAAATACTTCCAAACACACCATCGACCTCTTCAGCAGATAATGGTCTTTTTTCAAGGGCCCTGAGCATCCCACCTTTTAATTTAACACCATTAAAAGGCTGCCTTTCACCATCGCTTTTCACGATCCTTGGCAGCGCAAGATCAGCAGTCTCAAAGGTTGTAAACCTAGCATGACAGACCTCACACTCTCTCCTTCTTCTAATCTGTGAGCCATCACCAACAAGCCTAGAGTCAATCACTTTGGTATCTTGAGCTTGGCAAAAAGGACAAAACATTTTTATTTATACACCGGAAACCTTTTACACATTTCAACGACCTGATCTTTAATAGAATTAATTTTATCAGCATTTCCAAGGTCAAGAACCACATCGCAAATCCAATTAGTTAAAATTTCTATTTCTCCACTTTTAAAACCTCTTGTAGTAACAGCAGGGGTCCCCAATCGAATACCTGAAGTTACGAATGGTGACTGGGGGTCATCGGGAACAGCGTTCTTGTTTACAGTTATATTTGCTTGCCCTAGAGCTAATTCGCAATCTTTACCGGTCAATTCTTTGCTTCTTAAATCCATCAAAACGATGTGATTATCTGTTTTACCAGATACAACATCAATGCCACGGTCCTGAATGACTTTACACATCAGTTTTGCATTATCAATTACTTGTTGCATGTAAAGTTTGAACTCTGGATCAAGAGCTTCCTTAAAACACACAGCTTTTGCTGCGATTACATGCATTAAAGGCCCACCTTGAGATCCTGGAAATACAGCCGAGTTTAATTTTTTTTCTAAAACTTCATTTGATTTAGAAATGATAATCCCTGATCTTGGGCCTCTCAAAGTTTTATGGGTTGTAGAAGTGACTACATCAGCATAGGGGACTGGCGAGGGATATAGGCCAGCTGCTACAAGCCCAGATACATGAGCCATGTCCACCAGAAAATACGAACCGGTCTCATCGGCAATATCTCTAAAAATTTTCCAATCTATAACCCCAGAGAAGGCTGAAAAGCCCGCTATGATCATTTTTGGATTATGTTTTTTAGCTAAATCTCGGACTTGATCGTAATCAATGTTGTGCGTTTCAGGATGAAGGCCATATTGAAACGCTGTATAGTTTTTTCCTGAAAAATTAACTTTTGCTCCGTGGGTCAAATGACCTCCTTGATCAAGGCTCATGCCCAGAATCGTATCATTGGGCTCAAGCATTGCCAGAAATGCAGCTGCGTTTGCTGAGGAGCCTGAGTGAGGCTGAACATTGGCATAATCTGCCTTGAAGAGCTCTTTTGCTCTATTGATAGCTAACTCCTCTGCAATATCTACATGCTCACAACCACCATAGTATCTTTTATGAGGATAGCCTTCTGCATATTTATTAGTAAGCAATCCTCCTTGAGCTTCCATCACTCTTTGACTGGCATAATTTTCTGATGCTATGAGCTCTATGTGCTCCTCTTGACGAACAGACTCTTGATCAAGGGCCCGCCATAGCTCGCTATCATATGTTTCTATTTTTTGTGAATTAGCAAAGATTGAATCAGCTTGAGATTCCATT
>CAYVYQ010000042.1:0-8468 GCA_964455855.1 uncultured Gammaproteobacteria bacterium | reverse complement strand
AGGCGTTGAGCTAACTTGTACTAATAACTCGTGAGGCTTGATCATGTAACCTTAAAAAAGGTTCCATTGTTCAGGAATAACATATTTGTAGTGAAAAAGAATTACATACCAGTTTGCCTGATGACAATAGCAGTTTGGTACCACCTGATCCCATCTCGAACTCAGAAGTGAAACGAACTAACGCCAATGGTAGTGCAAGGTCTCCTTGTGTGAGAGTAGGTAATCGTCAGGCTTTTTTCTTTAAAAGGCTCTCAGAGATATCTGAGGGCCTTTTTTTTGTATTAAAATAACAAAATGGATATTACTGAAATCTCAGATCGAATGGAACTTGAAAAGCTTGTTACTGATTATGCAACTGCTGTCGATACCAAAAATTTTCAAGAGTTCAATAATTTATTCACAAAAGATGCTCATATTGATTACACAGCAGTTGGCGGAATAGCAGGTAATCTTCAAGAAATTATTCAGTACCTGGAAACGGCATTAGATCATTTTCCAAATTATCAACATTTAATTTCAAATATTTCTCTTACATTGGATGGTGATTTCGCTTCTGGAAAAGTCATGTGTTTTAATCCCATGCAAACAGAAGATGATCAAGTCTTTTTTTTAGGTATGTGGTATCAAGACACTTATAAAAAAATAAATAATCAATGGTTCATTGCATCGAGAGTTGAGGAGAGCTCTTGGTCACATAATGTTCCCAGTTATATCAATACCAAGCCCAAAAAATGATTGTTGGTCTTACTGGCGGCATAGGATCCGGCAAATCGGTAGCAGCAAATTTTTTTCACAGTGAAGGCGTGACTGTTGTCGATGCAGATCATCTGGCTAGAGAAGTTATTGAACAAAATACCCCAGGATTCCAAAGCATAGTAGATTATTTTGGCTCTAATATTCTTGGCGAAGATGGTTCTATTGATAGAGCACAATTAAGAAAAGAAATCTTTGATGACAAAGAGAAGAAAAAGGTTTTAGAGTCTATCACTCACCCCATGGTTAGAGATTTAATGGCTGAAAGAATAGCAGCATCAACATCTCCATATTCAATTGTTATGGTCCCTTTGATTTTTGAAACTAATAGTATGAGTGCCTACAACAGAATCCTAGTTATTGACTGTGACTCAAAACTTCAGCTTGAAAGAGCCACTCTTCGTGATGATAATTCGAGTGAGCAGATTCAAAAAATTCTAGACTCTCAATGTTCCAGAACAGAAAGGTTAAGCATTGCTAATGATGTTATACCCAACAATGATTCCTTGGAAAATTTAAAAACTAGATCGCTAGCAATGCATAAATTTTATTTAGGCCTGTGTAAAAAATGAAAAAAGATTGTCCTCAATGTAAAAAAGAAGCTGATTTAGGACCAGCTAATATCTATAGACCGTTTTGTTCAGAAAAATGTAAATTGATTGATTTTGGTACATGGACCAATGAAGAGAAGTTAATTAGTAGACCGATTGAATCAGAAGATTTTTACGAAGACTAAGCTTTAATTATTGCAGTATCCTCCATTCACCTGTTTCTATTAGGGGCTCAGCTTTTTTATATTTTAATTCCTTGATCTCTTTACCATTAGTAATTTTTACAATTTCATTTCTTTTTAATTTTGGCTCATCCATCTTGATTGTCTCAACTTTAGAAAATTGTTCAGGTTCGGAGCTCTGTTCATTGCCTATAACTGGTTCAATTTTTTCTTGCTGAAGTTTCATTTCTCTGTTTTGCTGAGCTTCACGGGATCTTGCTTCTAACTCTTGTATCTCTTCCTCGCTTGCAAGCTCCAACCTAAATAAAACTTTAATCGCTTCGCTATTAATTTCATTTAACATCACTTCAAACATCTCAAAGGCTTCACGTTTATATTCATTCTTAGGATTTTTTTGAGCATATGCTCTTAAGCCAACACTTTGTCTTAAATGATCCATTTCAGCCAAATGATCCTTCCAATGGACATCAAGAATTTGTAACATTACTTGTTTTTCAAGTTGAGCTAGATTGTCTCCAATCTTTAGGTATTTTTCTTTATATTTTTTTAATGCGCTATCAGCAATCAGGCCAGCAATTGTTACAGGAGTTAACTTCTTATCATTCTTAACTTTCATTGAAATATTTTCTTCAATGAAGTAATGATCTAAGAGAAACTTGTCTAATTCTGCAAGTCTCCACTGGCTCTCAACTGAATCCAAGGGCGCAAAATCATAAGAAGCTGCATGCATCTCATCGTTAATTAATTCATTTATCGCCTCAGAAATATTATCTTCATTGAGAAGTTGATTTCTTAAGGAATAAATTGCCTGCCTTTGATCATTTGCAACATCATCATATTCCAATAGGTTTTTTCTAATATCAAAATTTCTACTCTCTATTCTTTTTTGTGCATTTTCTATACCACGAGAAAGCATCTTATGTTCAATATGATCATCCCCCATTCCAATTCTTTCAAATAGACTTCTTCGGCTATCAGATATAAATAATCTTAGTAAGTCGTCTTCTAATGATAAGAAAAACTTTGAATAACCCGGATCTCCTTGCCTGCCTGATCGACCTCTTAGCTGATTATCAATTCTGCGAGATTCATGTCTCTCAGTTCCAAGAATATGCAGACCTCCAGCATCAAGCACTATCTGATGTCTTTTTTCCCATTCACCATCGCCTATATTTTCTTTGCCTCCTAATACAATATCCGTTCCTCTGCCGGCCATATTTGTAGCTATGGTAACTACACCGGGGCGTCCAGCATTTGCAATAACCTCTGCTTCTTTTTCATGTTGTTTTGCATTGAGAACTTGATGAGAAATATTTTTTTGATTCAATAGAGCAGAAACTCTTTCCGATGATTCTACCGAGGCTGTGCCAACTAATATTGGCGCATCTTTTTTACGCAAGACTTCTATCTCTTCAATTAAAGCTTTAAATTTTGCATCTTGGGTAAGAAACACTAAATCATCATTATCTTCTCTAGCCATTGGCTTATTTGTTGGGATGATTGAAACATTTAACCCATATATTTCTGCAAACTCCGCCGCTTCTGTATCAGCAGTACCTGTCATGCCTGAAAGCTGATCAAACAGTCTAAAGAAGTTTTGGTAAGTTGTTGAAGCAAGGGTTTGAGATTCTCTCTGGATAGGAGTATTTTCTTTACATTCAAGAGCTTGATGAATGCCTTCACTCATTCTTCTGCCTGGCATCGTTCTTCCGGTATGCTCATCAATCAATAGAACTTCCTGACCTCTTACCAAGTAGTGAATATTTTTTTTGAATAAAAACGCAGCTTTTAAGGTTGCATTTACATAACGCATAATTTTTAAATTACTAACTGAATAGAGGCTGTCTTCTGATTGAAGTAAACCTAGCTCTTCAAGATGCCTTTCAACAACCATATACCCATCATCGGTAAGTTCGATGGATCTGTTTTTTTCATCAATAATGTAGTGACCTCTTTCATCATCAAGCAGGGGCTCATCTTCAGTGCCTTCCCTCAATTGCTCTTTTAATTTGGGGATAATTTTTTTAATCTGCACGTAATAGTCTGCACTTTCATTTGAAGGACCAGAAATAATTAAAGGTGTTCGAGCCTCATCAATGAGAATCGAATCCACTTCATCAACAATTGCAAAATCTAACGAGCACTGGACTTTATCTTCAGCACGAAGAGCCATATTATCCCTTAGATAATCAAAGCCCAGTTCGCCATTAGTGGCATAGATAACATCGCATTGATACGCTAATTTTTTTTCTTCAAATGATTGATTTGAATAGATTACTCCAACCGTTAGCCCAAGTTTTTCATAAATAGGCTTCATCCAATCAGCATCTCTTTGGGCAAGATAGTCATTCACTGTAACCAATATTACTTTATTGCCATTTACTGCATTTAAGTAGGCGGGTAGGGTGGCAACTAAAGTTTTTCCTTCTCCAGTTTTCATTTCAGCGATATTCCCCTCTGAAAGAGCTATTCCTCCAAGCATTTGAGAATCGAAGTGTCTTAGACCGGTTGCTCTGATGCTTGCTTCACGAGTTGCAGCGAAAGTATGAGCCAATAGATTAAAGTTTGAATCTTTTGAGGATTCCTTTAATTTATTCCTAAGGCTAGCTAACTCACTGTCACTCAGTTTTTGGTAATCTGGCTCAAGATCGTTAATTTGATCTACAGATATCTGCATGCGTTTCAACGAACGTTGATTACTGCTTCCAAATATTTTGGTTAAAAATGACATGAGTTTAATCTTTTAAAATTATATTGTTCTATTCAGGGCTATATTGCATCACCAAACGGAGCTCTTGCATATGATATGGGGGCAATTGATGAATCTTCAAATGTGACTACCTCCCAAGCATCTTCAGATGCCAATATTTTTCTTAATAATTCGTTGTTAAGAGAGTGACCAGATTTATAACCTGAAAACTGACCAATAAGATTGTGTCCAAGTAGATATAAATCACCAATAGCATCGAGCATTTTATGTTTTACAAATTCATCATCAAATCTAAGGCCTTCTTCGTTGAGAATACCATCTTCTCCAAGAACAATTGCATTATCAGCACTCGCCCCTAATGCCAATCCTTGAGACTGAAGGGCATCCTTGTCTTTCACTGATCCAAAAGTTCTGGCCCTGCAAACCTCTTTTACAAAGGAGGTAGATGAAAAATCAATTGATGATTTTTGAGCATGCTTTTTTATGGTTGCATCATCAAAGTCAATCTCAAATGAGACTTTGAAACCATCAAACGGTTTAATAGCTGCGTATGTATCTCCGCGTTCAACTCTAACCTCTTTTTTTACTTTAATAAATTTTTTTAATTTATCTTGTATCTCTAATCCAGCTGATTGAATCAAAAACACAAATGGGCTTGCGCTACCATCCATAATTGGAATTTCAGGACCATCAACTTTAATGATGCAGTTATCGATCCCTAAGCCTGCGATTGCAGAGAGGAGGTGTTCGATAGTCCCGATTTTGTAGCCTTCTTTAAAAAGAGCTGTTGAAAGGGTCGTATCTCCAACATATTCAAAAATAGCTGGAATGCTTATTTCAGGATCTAAGTCTGTTCTAATAAAAGTTATGCCCGCATCAATAGGAGCAGGCAAAAGCTCCAATGTCATATCTTTACCGCTGTGAAGGCCGACACCAACAGCTTTGATAGGATTTTTTATGGTTCTTTGGTTAAGCATTAAATTAATTCAAAGATAGTATTAAGTTCGGTTATTGTAAATGAATTTTATGCTAACTTCTGCCTAGCTATCTCAAAAAGTATTACCCCTGTAGCAACAGAAACATTCAAGCTGTTGATGGTCTTATTCTTTGATAAAGTACATATCTGAGAGCATTTTTCTAAAGTTTTCTCTCTCATGCCTTCTTCTTCAGAGCCCATAATCACAAGAATGGGTTTATTTAGATCTAAATCAGTATGCATTGCATCTGCGTGTTCACTTGTTCCCAAGATAAGATAGCCCAGCTTCTCAAAGTGCTTCAAGCTATTAATTAAGTTAGTTACCGTAAATATCTGAATCGATTCAGTGCCACCTGCAGAAACTTGTCTAACTAGCGGAGTGATTGGAGAGCAATGATGTTTGTTAATAATCACCCCGGCAACATTACTAGCTGCTGCGGATCTGATGCATGCTCCCAGGTTTCTAGGATCGATTACATTATCTATAACTAAAAATGTAGGGTTATTATGTTGAATGGTTTCTTCATATTTTTTTAGATCACTTAAGCCTAAGTTCACTTCATTTTTAAGAATAGCCTCAGGGTGCTGGCTAAGGCTTTTTTTTCTCTCTACCGAAACAGAAAGTTTTTCAGCCATTGCAATTAGGCCAAGAACTCTATCATCATTTCGATTAGCCGGGACAAAGATTTTTTTTATATTCTCTGGAGAAAGCTTTAACAGCATTTCTATACTATGAAAGCCCACCCGAAGATTTGTAGAGTTATTATTTTCCATTTGAAATTACTAGATTGATCTTTCGCTCAAGGGGAAAGATAGCAGTAATTTTAACCTTAATTTTCTGTCCAAGTTTATAAATTCCACCTCTCCTTCGTCCTTTAAGAGCGCCTCGATCTTGTAGATATTGATATCGGTCATCTGGCAAATCAGAGACGTGCAATAATCCAGAAATAAAGTATCTCTCTAAATTTATAAATAAACCAAAATCAGTCACCCCTGTTATTACACCATCCATAGAGGCACCAATTTTATTTTTTAAGTAAGAGCAAATTAAGACCTGTTCAACTTGTCTAGATGCCTTTTCTGCACGCCTTTCAAGCATTGAAGAATTTTCACATTCATCTTGAAGCTCGTTTTGTCTAATATTGGGTTTTTTATGAGCAAGGGAAGCATTGATTAGTCGATGAACCAATAAGTCAGGATATCTTCTAATAGGAGAAGTAAAATGAGAGTATTGTTTGAGCTGCAACCCAAAATGACCTAGGTTATTCGTTGAATACTCTGCTCTTGCAAGAGTTTGAAGAACTAGAATCTGACCTGTGTCATCTTTCTTCTCATGAGCCTCTTTAAGACAGCTATTAATTACTTCTAACGGCGATGATTTTTTTGCAATCTGTGCTGGAACTTTAAAATGCTTTTTTAATGTTTCAAGCTTACTTGGATCTGGATCTTCATGAATTCTATAGACTCCTAAATCTAAGCGATCATGCATAAACTCAGCAGCTGATTCATTTGCCAGCAGCATCGATTCTTCAACAAGCTTATGAGCAAAAAGAGGCTTTTTAATAATTATATTTTTTACCTCTTTATTTTTATTTAACTCAAGGATTGCTTCGGTGGGATTGATTTCTAACGCTTGCCTTGAATTTCGAAGCTTAAGCCTTTTATTAGTAAGCTCATGAAGATGATTGATAGAGTCTCTCACTGCTTCATTATTTAGGTCTTTGGACAGATTGATGTGCTTCTCTACTTGGTTATAGGTCAGTCTGGCTTGAGAATTTATAAGGCCGCTATAAAACTTATATTTTTTTCTGGTTCCATCTAGACCAATAGACATTTCGCAAACCATAGCGCACCTATCTTCATTTGGTCTTAGCGAGCAGATCCCATTAGAAAGAATTTCTGGCAACATTGGAATCACAGTTTCAGGGAAATAAATTGAGGTTCCTCTTTTTTTGGCCTCTTTATCAAGCTTTGAATTAGCCTCAACATAAAATGAAACATCTGCAATAGCTACATATAATTTATAGCCGCTTGTACTTTTAACACAATAAATAGCATCATCAAAATCCTTGGCATCTTCGCCATCAATAGTAGCAAAAGGGATGTTTCTGAGGTCTCTTCTGTATTTAGCAGACTTCTTTTTATTCGAAACAAGTTCTGCTTCTTTTAAAACATCAGAATGCCAATGGGTGGGCAGTTCATGCATTGAAATTGCATCCTGGATTGATTCTTTATACATTTATATTATTTGGTTCTTGAAAATTGGGCCTTATAATAATAGTATCCACTCATGCAGTTTAAATTGAATAACAAGTCTATTACTTTTCTTGGATTATTTTTCCTTGCAAGTATATCACTGCATTCCTTTGCGCACATTGACGATGACATCATAGAGGCAAAACCCCAGATAGAATGTCAGTCTTGTCTCAATGAAATTGCATTAGATATAGAATCATTCTCCTTCATCACGAAGGTTGTCTATGAAAAGCTATCAAGCATTGAGATTTCTCAAAACTATTTTTTAGAACTTAAAAAATCATTTAACTCCCAAGCACCTCCCAAAATAAAAATTTAAATTTTTTTAAATTTTTATTTTTCTTACAGGAGGTTTTATGAAAATAAATAAATTTGCATTCCTTTTTATGGGTGCTGTAACGATTAATGGTTTGCTAGCAAATGATATAGAAGAAGTGATTGTTTCATCTTCTTTAATTGATCAAGCAGCAAGTGAAATTCCCAATCCACTGCATGTCATGTCAGGCAATGACATTGCGAATAATGCATCTAAAAGCCTTGGCGAAACTTTGAATGATTTGCTTGGAGTTTCCTCTGCAGATTATGGCTCTGGAGTTGGCCAACCAATTATCAGAGGGATGTCAGGATCTAGGGTAAAAATTTTAGATAATGGCCTTGTCAATCGAGATGTCTCTGGGCTTGGCGCTGATCACATTAATGATGTTGATTTGAGTAATGTGCAACAAATTGAAGTTGTTCGTGGCCCATCATCTTTGCTATACACCAATGGAACAATTGGAGGGATTGTTAACATTGTTGATAATTCTATTGCCCAAGAAGACGTCCAAAGGCTTGTAAAGATTGGTCTCGAAACTCAATCTGTAAATGATGGTGACTCCCAAAGTATTTTTTATCAAGATAATTTGAATGATATCAATATCAGCTTTTCATACAAAGATTCATCTTTTGGAGATTTTGATGTACCCAATGGGTCCATTATTCATATAGAAGAGGAACATCATGAAGACCACGATGAGCAAGAGGAAGAGTTAGGGTATTTA
>CAYVYQ010000041.1:0-8647 GCA_964455855.1 uncultured Gammaproteobacteria bacterium | reverse complement strand
GTTACCATAGACCAAATTAATTAATTTATAAACCAATGAAAAAAAATGCTTTTTATGCTCAATCTGGTGGTGTGACCTCTGTAATCAATGCCTCTGCAAGTGCGGTAATATTAGAAGCAAGGAAATCTGCAAAGATAGGTAAAATTTACGCTGGTAAAAATGGGATCTTAGGAGCCTTGAGAGAAGAGCTAATAGATACTTCCAAAGAATCAAAAAAATTTATTGAAAGCTTGCAATATAGACCAGGCGGAGTATTTGGTTCATGTCGATACAAACTCAAAAGCATAGAGGACAACCTCAAAGAATACGAAAGATTGATAGAGGTTTTTAAGGCTCATAACATTGGTTATTTTTTTTATAATGGTGGAAATGATTCTGCAGACACGGCTTTAAAAATTTCTCAGATCAGTAATAAGCTCAATTATCCTCTTCAATGCATTGCAATACCTAAAACAGTAGACAATGATCTTGCTGTGACAGACTGCTGTCCGGGATTTGGATCAGTTGCTAAATATGTGGTCACTTCTACCATCGAAGCGGCGCTGGATGTTGAGTCAATGTATGAAAGTTCTACAAAAGTTTTTATCCTTGAAGTTATGGGTAGGCATGCAGGTTGGATCGCTGGGTCAAGCTGCTTAGCTCAAGATAGCCATCCAGGAGCGCCTCATATAATCTTGCTGCCTGAAGTAACCTTTAATCAGAATAAGTTCCTGACTAAAGTTAAGGAGACAGTCAAAAAACATGGGTTCTGTGTGATTGTTGCATCAGAGGGAATCAAGAATTCTAAAGGAAAATTCTTAGCCGAATCAGATTCTAAGGATGCGTTTGGTCATAGCCAGCTTGGAGGAGTGGCTCCTCGATTAGCTGAACTGATTAACAAGAAATTGAAATTAAAAAATCATTGGGCTGTTGCTGACTATCTCCAAAGAAGTGCAAGCCACCTATCATCAGGCGTAGATAGAGCTCATGCCTATGAGGTAGGTAAAAAAGCAGTTCAATATGCTTTAAAGGGATTAAATGGAGTCATGCCAATTATTAAACGTAAAAGTTCAATGCCCTATCAATGGGAAGTTGTTCCTGCACCGTTAACAAAAATTGCAAATGTTGAAAAAAAACTGCCGGCTGGATTCATTTCAAAAGATGGACTGGGAATGACGAAAAGAGCTCGAAGCTATTTTCAGCCTTTAATTGAAGGAAAAGTTACAGATATTAAAACTACAAACTATCAAGCTGGAAAAATGGAGATGGTTCCTAAAAAATTAAAGTCCTGGAGATAAAGCATTCAGCTGATTAATAATTCTTTTTAATTCATTTTTGAGAATAAGCTTATCTTCTTCATTCAAGAACGAGCCAAAGTAAAACCTTTTTCCTTTAGATTGAAAGCAAAACTGATTTGAGTTGTGCTGATCAGTTTCCACTTCAAGGACAACAAAGCTTCTAAACTCTTCCCAGCTCCGTTCTTTGATAAGTCTTCCCTGCTCTAATTTAATTTTTTCATTTGAGATATAAATTATCTCTTTTTGCTGACTCCAGCGGAAACTAATATAAAAACAAATGAAAACAATGATGACCTCCAAACCCGCAAATGGAAGAATTAATCCAGCACCCATAATAAGAAAAAAAACTCCAATAGCTAAACAAATAAAAGCTATGCTGCCTAAAAAAATTACTCGACTCCATCCTCTTAATGAGTAATTAGGAGAAATCTCAATTAAAAAATTATTTTCTGTAGTTTCTTGAATCCTAATCATATTACAATGGTTTATATGGTCACTAGAAAAGATTTTAACCGATATATGATGCCGACATACAAACCGGCTGAGTTTGTTCCCTCAAAGGCAAAGGGGTCTTGGGTCTGGGATAATAAAAATAAAAAATATATAGATTTTGCTTCCGGAATTGCAGTTTCCAGCTTGGGGCATTGTCATCCAATTTTAAATAAAGCTTTAGCAAATCAATCCAAGAAAATTTGGCACCTATCGAATTTACTTACCAATGAGCCTGCACTTAGGCTGGCTAAAATTTTCTGCAAGCATACATTTGCTGAAAAAGTGTTTTTTTCTAACTCTGGAGCTGAGGCTGTAGAAGGTGCAATAAAAACAGCCCGAAAATATGCGTACACCAATATAAGTAAGAAGAAGAACGAAATAGTTTCATTCTCTGATGCTTTTCACGGACGAACAATGATGACAATTGCTCTCAATGGATCTGATAGATTCATTGAAGGATTTGGACCTATGCCTGAGGGAATTAAACATCATCCATTTAATGAAGTAAAAAATCTAGAGAAGGTAATCACAAAAAAAACGGCAGCTGTAATCGTCGAACTTGTTCAAGGAGAAGCGGGAATCATTAAAGCGAAAAGAGATTTTATTCAAAAAATTAAAAAACTCGCTAAACAAAATAATGCGCTAATTATTATTGATGAGGTTCAATCAGGAGCAGGAAGAACTGGAACCTTGTTTGCCTACGAGCAATTTGGAATCAAGCCAGATATCATGTGCTGCGCCAAAGGTATTGGTGGAGGAATTCCGATTGGCGCAATACTCACATCCACAAAAATTGCAGAATGTATGCAGCTTGGCTCTCATGGATCTACCTTTGGAGGAAACCCATTGGCTTGCGCTGTTGCTGAACAAGTCATGACCATGCTGTCTAAAAAATCATTGCTCAATGGAGTCAAGAAAAAAGAAAAATTATTTTTAAAAGAACTCAAAAATATTAATAAAGAATTTAAATGCTTCGGTGCAATAAGAAGCTCAGGCCTATGGATAGGGTGTAAATTAAATGTAACTGACAACTTTAATTTAGATACTATGATGAAAGCATGCTATGCAAAAGGGTTGATGATTTTAAAAGCTAATAATAATACTATTCGTATTGCGCCAAGCCTGATTATTGAAGACGAGGTAATATTGAAAGGTCTAAAAATATTAAGAAGCGCTATTCAGGAGCAACTTCACTAGATTTTGGTATCTCTTCGAGCATAATTCTTCCATTATACCCAGTAGGTAATACACGCCCGCGTTTTGCTCTGGAAGAAATATAATCTTCTAGATCTTTTAAGGTCCATGTTTTTCCGCCAGTTTTTCCTTCATGATGAATGTGAAGTTTGCTATCTTCTGTCAGACAGCAAACATCCATCATAAACTCAGATTTTTCCTTGAAGGCTTTAGTCGAAATGCTAATAAGTTTGTTTCCTTTGCCTTTGGGTAGAACTGGTAATTCTTCGATAGGAAAAATTAACATTTTATTGCTGACCTTACCTTTGTTGTCCTGCGAAGAAAAAGTTGCTGCAACATACTTATGATTTTCATTGATTGCAATTGGAGCAATGACGCTGGCACCATCAGGAGTTTTCATGAACTGTTTTCCTTTTTTTTGGTTTGAAATTGCATTGGATAGATTGCTTATAAAGCCAAAGCCTGCCGAATTGGAAATTAAGATCTTAGATTCCTCGATTCCAATAGCAACGCCCTCAAATGTAACGCCTGATTCAGCAACAACTCGACCGGTTAATGGTTCCCCCATTCCTCTAGCGGATGGCAATGAATGAGCAGGCAATGAAAATGCTTTGCCGCCAGAATCAAAAAAAACAGCAGTCTGATTATTTCTACCTTTGGCAAAATGCTGCAACTTATCATCTCCCCTATAGGTAAGGCTCATTGGGTCTATATCATGGCCTTTAGCTGATCTAATCCAACCTGCTTTAGATAGAATTACAGTAACTGCTTCTGAGGTAACTACTTCTTCTTCGGAAAATGCCTTGGCATCTGACGCAGACTCAATTGGAGAATTCCTATCATCTCCAAACTTTTCTTTAATCTCTATCAGTTCGTTTTTAATGTAAGTTTTTAACCTAGCTTTTGATTTGATAATTTTTTCAAGTTCAGATCGTTCGGCTTCCAACGAGCTCTTTTCTTCTTCGAGCTTAATTTGCTCCAACTTAGCTAACTGCCTCAAGCGAATTTCTAAAATTGCATTTGTTTGAATCTCTGAAATCTTAAAGACTTTCATTAATTCTTTTTTTGGATCATCGCTGTTTCTTATAATATGGATAACTTTATCTAGGTCTAAATAAACAATTAACAAGCCTTCTAAAATATGAATTCTATCGTGCACCTGATCTAATCTATGCTCAAGTTTCCTCATTACAGTTTGTTGTCTGAACTTGAGCCACTCAGCAATCAGATCTTTCAAGGCAAATACTCTGGGGGATCCTTTTAAGCTAATTAAATTCATGTTCGCCCGATAATTCTTTTGCAAATCTGTAGTTGCATAAAGATGATTCATTACTTCTCTAGCATCTATGCGATTAGACTTTAAAGATATGACCAATCTGACAGGCTCCTTGTGATCTCCCTCATCCCTTAAATCGACCACCATAGGAAGTTTTTTCTTTTGCATTTGATCAGCAATTTGTTCAAGAATTTTTGAACCAGAAGCTTGATGAGGCAAAGCTCTAACAACAATATCATTGCCTTCAGTATCCCAGTGAGCCCTGATCTTAAATCCACCTCTTCCAGTCTCATACATTTCAACAAGCTCTTCAGAAGAAACAATTATTGGTGCTGGATTACTAAAATCGGGACCTTGAATAAATTTTAATAAATCTTTTGTTGTGGCCTTCGGATTATCTAGAAGGTGTATACATGCATCCAAAACTTCATTTATGTTATGAGATGGGATATCAGTTGCCATACCTACAGCAATTCCTGTAGTGCCATTAAGAAGAATACTTGGAATTTTCGCAGGCAAAATTGTAGGTTCAAGTAACGAGCCATCAAAATTTGGCTGCCAATCAACTGTTCCAAGTTTTAATTCAGAAAGAAGTAAATCAGCAAATCCTGTAAGTTTTGATTCTGTGTAGCGCATTGCAGCGAATGATTTTGGATCATCTTGAGTGCCCCAGTTTCCCTGTCCATCTACTAGGGGATATCTAAATGAAAAATTTTGCGCCATTAGTACCATGGCTTCATATGCTGCGCTGTCACCATGAGGATGGAATTTACCAATTACATCACCTACAGTTCTAGCAGATTTTTTATACTTTGAGCCAGCGTTTAGTCCTAGCTCACTCATTGCATACAGAATCCTTCTTTGTACTGGTTTCATGCCATCACCGATATGAGGGAGTGCACGATCTAAAATTACATACATGGAGTAGTTGAGGTAAGACTCCTCTGCATATTCTTTCAAACTAATAGAGCTAGGATTTTTATTCATAATTAAACTGTTACTATCTTGCCTCGTTTTTCAAGCCACTCTTTTCTTGCCCCTGCATTTTTCTTGGAAAGTAATAAATCCATCATGCTATTTACGTTATCAGTTGAGGTGATTGTCAGTTGAACCAATCTTCTTGTTTTGGGATCCATCACTGTTTCACGCAATTGCGAAGGGTTCATTTCTCCCAAGCCTTTAAATCTTTGAATCTCTATTTTTGGCTTTCCAGGCTTTGTCTTTAACTTTTTAACTATTGAATCTTTTTCATTCTCATCAAGAGCATAAAAGACTTCCTTAGCACAATCTATCCTGAACAATGGCGGCATCGCAACAAAAATATGTCCAGCTTGAATTAATGGCTTGAAGTGGCGAAGAAAGAGCGCACATAACAATGTAGCAATATGAAGACCGTCAGAATCAGCGTCAGCTAAAATGCAAATTTTTCCATATCTTAAAGACTCGATATCGGAACTGCCTGGATTTACTCCAATGGCTGTAGCAATATCTTTTATTTCAACAGATTTCATTATCTCAGAGCTTTCCAAATCCCAAGTATTCAAAATTTTTCCTCGAAGAGGCATGATTGCTTGAAATTTTCTTTCTCTTGACTGTTTGGCTGATCCTCCTGCGGAGTCTCCTTCAACAAAAAATAATTCGGTCTCATTCAAATCTGTGCTATTGCAGTCTGACAGTTTTCCCGGGAGTGCTGGGCCTTGAAATGTTTTCTTTCGATCAACAACTTTGGTCTCTTTTGTCCTAGCCTGTGCAGATGCTATTGCTAGTTCAGCTAACTTTTCTCCTTCCTCCGTATGTTGGTTGAACCATATGCTAAGAATATCTTTGGTTGTAGAATTTACAAAAGCTTGATGATCTTTTGAGTCTAACCTCTCTTTGGTTTGACCAGCAAATTGAGGGTTTGTTAATTTTGAGGAGATAATAAAAGTGCTATGTTGCACAACATCATCAGCTGTAATTTTTAAACCTTTTGGAATAAGATTTCTGAACTCACAGAACTCTTTAACTGACTCTAATAAACCTGCTTTAAAACCATTCAAGTGAGATCCGCCTTGAGCTGTTGGAATGAGATTTACATAAGATTCATTCATGAGATTTTTTGCGGGCTTAGTAGACCAATTTAAAACAAAATCAAGCGCATTATCATCTCCTAGTTTGCTGCATGAGATTGATTCTTCTAACAGCAATTCAATATCGCCAGAAGACTCTGATAAATATGAAACTAGCCCATTTTCATAATTCCAAGATATCTTTTCATTCTTCTTATCATCATGATATTCAATGGTTAAGCCCGGACATAATACTGCTTTAGCTTTGAGCAAGTGCTTCAAATTACTTTTATCAATCTTGATTGTTTCAAAATACTGCGAATCTGGTACAAAACTAATTGAAGTTCCTGTGTTTCTAGGGCCTATGTCGCCAACCTTTTTAAGGTCTGAAGTTTTTTCACCGCCCTCAAAACTCATTTCAAACCTATGACTGTCCCGCTTAATTTCTACAGATAGATTTTTTGATAGCGCATTAACTACTGAAACTCCTACGCCATGCAAACCTCCAGAAAAATTGTAATCTTCTCCTGAAAATTTTGCTCCAGCATGAAGCTTGCACATTATTAGCTCTACACCAGAAACCTTATGCTCAGGATGAATATCTACTGGCATACCTCGACCATCATCAAGAACAGAAATGACTCCTTCTTTATGAAGAGTAACTTTTATTTTGGAGCAGTGACCTGCTAGGGCCTCATCAATTGAATTATCTAAAACTTCTTGAATAAGGTGATTGGGGCATGAGGTATCAGTATACATGCCAGGTCTTTTTCGGACCGGATCTAAGCCTGATAGAACTTCTATCGACTCTGAATCATAATTTTTAGCCAATTAATATTTCCTAATGCTAATGAACTTTTACCTAGTATTCTACTCTAACTAAATTGAAAGAAAGCTATTAATTTAAGAGATTTTAGGAGATTTTTTAACAATAGACTAAAATAGAATGAATAGCATTTCGGTGTCAAGAGAACTTGACATAAGACCTAAAAAAGAGGTCTAATGTGTTCACTGTAAACATTAATTTTTAATATGAATAAAAAAATTCTAGTCACATCCCTGCTTGCCTTAAGCATCAACTCAGCTGCAGACAGCCTACTAGATATTTACAACGATGCGCTGGAAAACGATCCTCAGTATAAATCAGCAGAATTTTCATATTTATCAGGCAAGGAGATTAAGGTCCAAGGCCGAGCTGGACTTCTTCCCAATATCTCCATAAGCGCACAAACCAATTGGAATGAATATTACCAGAATGGCAATCTTGAAAATGAATATAATAATTTCAACTCATCCGCTCGATTAACGCAACCCTTAATCAGACTGGATTCATGGTTTAAGTATAGACAATCTAAATTTTTGACTGATGCTGCAGAAGCTGATTTTGCATACTCACAGCAAGCATTAATCGTAAGAACTGCTGAGCTTTATTTCAATGTCTTGCGCGCAATAGATAACTTAAGCGCTGCTCGATCAGAAGAAAAAGCAATAAAAAAACAATTAGATCAAATTAGACAAAGATACGAAGTTGGACTTGCAGCTGTAACTGAAGTTCAAGAAGCGCAATTGGCGTTTGATTTGAGCCTAGCATCAAGAACGAGAGTAGAAGGAGAGGTTTATACAGCAAAAGAAGCATTAAATGCCTTAGTCGGCAGAGAAATTTTGTCTCTTGATGGGCTGGTTAATGACTTGAATGTTACAAACCCTGTGCCTGCCTCTAAAGAAGAGTGGGCAAGAAAAGCTGTAGAAAATAACTTCAGACTCCAGGCTGCAAATCTCAGGAAGTTTGCATCTAAAAACAATGCCAGAAGCGTAGCGTCTAATCACTTACCAAAAGTGGATATTGTTGGCGTTCAAACTGAGTCAGAAACAAATCAATATGCTTATGATGGATTAAATACTGGAGGAGCTTTCAACATCACCGTTCCAGATGAAACTCAAAGAGATACCTATAGCTTGCAACTTTCCATGCCAATTTTTCAAGGTGGCGCTGTGATCTCAAGGACTAAACAAGCATATGCAGAATCCAATAAATCTTCAGAAGATGCATTGTTTATCGAGAGAGGTGTTATTCAAGATGTCCGCAGCCAATATTCAAATGTAGTGACATTGGTAGCAAACCTACGCGCTCAAAAACAAGCTGTTGTTTCGGCCTCTAGTGCGCTTGAAGCTACAAAAGTAGGATATGAAGTTGGAACCAGAAATATAGTAGATTTACTGCAAGCTGAAAAAAATCTATACAGCGCAGAGAGAAATCTCTCCAATGCAAAATATGATTACTTAATTACTACCCTCCGCTTGCACTTAGCAGCTGGCACTCTCAGTCCAGAAAATCTTGTAGAAATAAATAACTTACTTGG
>CAYVYQ010000040.1:0-8692 GCA_964455855.1 uncultured Gammaproteobacteria bacterium | reverse complement strand
GATATAAATGCTACAAGATTTGTAGCAATGGTTGAAGAGATGTCTGATAGGGTCCAATTTATATTTATTACTCATAATAAAATCTCCATGGAGAAAAGTGATCATTTGATGGGGGTCACGATGCAGGAAGCAGGAGTTTCTCGAGTAGTATCGGTTGACGTAAAAGAAGCGCTTGAATTAGCTGCTTCATAGCATGCTTAGCAACTTACAAATAATCTTAGTGGCTGGAGCTGCATTGCTCTTCCTGGTTATTTTATATCTTTTTTTTAGGCCTTTTTTTACCCGCAAATTGATTCAAAACTCTCTTGATGATTCCTCATCTATGCTTTTTCAAGAAGGTGTTGAACAAGGAACCTTAGGGTTTGAAGATGAGGATGAAGCATTTCAGGAACAAGAATTGATTATTTTAAATTTAGTATCTATGGATAAATCAAATTTTGATATGAATCAAGTTCTTACATTGTTAAAAAATTTGGATGCTAAATATGTGAATGGTTTTTTTAGTTATAGAGATTTAGGTGGAAGAGAGATATATAGAATTGCAAGTGGAATCAATCCAGGTCTTCTTGATTCAGATACTCAAACTCATGTGCTTTTGATGGCTTTGGATTTATATCAGGCGATAGATCCTGTTAAAGCGTTTGAAACAATGCTTGAATCAGCCTCTGGGATTTCTGAAAAACTACATGCCAGTATTTGTGATTCAGCCAGAGCTCCATTAAGCAAACAAATGATTGAGCACTTAAAGTCTAGAGCTCAAGAAATTAGCCATCTTAAATCTATGCGAAGTATTTCTGAGAAATGAGCAAGCTAAAAAAAAGATATGTATCTATCCAAGAAAGAATACGCTCTCATGATTACGAGTATTACATTCTCGATGATCCGTTAATATCTGATCATGAATATGATGAGTTATTTAAAGAGTTAAAAGAAATAGAATCTGAGCATCCTGAGTGGATTACTCCTGAATCTCCATCGCAAAGAGTTGGAATTAAACCCGAAAGTGATTTTGCAACTTTTAAACATTTTCAACAAATGCTCTCCTTGGCCAATGCTTTTAACGAAGCGGATTTAAAAGGTTTCCATGATCGAATTCTGAAAAACCTAAGTACCAATGAGCAAATAGATTATTTTTGTGAGCCGAAAATGGATGGCGCAGCAGTTTCTTTAATTTATGAAAAGGGCATTCTTACTAGAGGGGTAACAAGAGGCGATGGAACTCTTGGAGAAGACATCACTTCGAACATCAGAACCATTAGGTCTATTCCATTGACACTAAAAGAGTCTAAAAATTCTTTTCCAGATCTCCTTGAGGTCAGAGGCGAGGTATTTATTAAAAAATCCGATTTTGACGATTTAAATCTTAAGGCAAAAGAAAATGATGAGAAAGTGTTTGCAAATCCTAGAAATGCTGCAGCTGGGAGTTTGCGGCAATTGGATCCTGTAATAACTAGCTCCAGACCATTAGCGTTTTTTGCTCATGGCATAGGGTCATGTCAGGGAATTGAATTTAGTGATTTGCAAGAAATATTTTCAGTTTTTTCTTCATGGGGGCTGCCTGTCAATAATTTTAATGAATTGGTGGGCTCCATTGATGAATGTCATGAGTATTTTAAGCGCATAGAGAGTGCAAGAGAAAATATTCCATTTGAAATAGATGGGGTTGTATTTAAAGTGAATGAACTATCTTTGCAAAAACAACTTGGAGAAATTGCTAGATCACCAAGATGGGCTATAGCACATAAATTTCCAGCTGAGGAAGTTTATACAGAGATTGAAAAGATAGATTTCCAAATTGGAAGAACTGGTATTTTAACGCCTGTTGCAAAATTAAAAACCGTAAATGTAGGCGGAGTCAATGTTAGCAACTGCACTCTGCATAATCTTGACGAATTAAAAAGATTAGATCCCAGGGTTGGAGATGGGGCTATCATTAAAAGGGCAGGGGATGTAATTCCAAAAATGGTTCAGGTTATTCCAAAAAAGAAAAATCGAGCTAGTCCAATCCAAGCTCCAAAAAAATGCCCGAGTTGTCAATCAGCAACAGTCTTTAATTATCAGTCTGAATGGACGGTCATGAATATTAGTCAATCAAAACCTATCAAGAAATTCTCAAGTAATTATGAGGCAAAAAAATTTATAGAAGATAACCAGTCTCTTGACTTAGACATTGCTGAGGAGCGCCTGGAAACTCCTTTTATCAAATGTTCGGGTGGCAATAGTTGCCCTGAAATTTTTCAAGGTAAATTTACTCATTTTGTTTCGAGAAAGGCAATGGATATTGATGGGCTGGGCCAAGAAATATTGTATACCTTGATTAATAAAAAATTTATAGAAGACTTTGCTGACATATACTCTCTGAAAGATCATCGTGAAGAGCTTAAAAAATTAGAAAGGTTTGGAGAAAAATCTGTTGATAATTTAATTAAATCAATAGACCATTCAGCATCAGTTGCATTATATAAGTTGATTTTTTCCTTGGGCATCGAGGAAGTGGGAGAAACAACTGCAAGAAATTTAGCCAATGTTTTTGGGAGCATGGAAGCACTTCAACGATCTACCTTCGAAGATTTAATTTCAATATCTGATATAGGTCCAAGAGTAGCTGCAAAAATCATAGATTATTTTTGTAATATCGAAAATGTAGCATCAGTAGAAAAATTACTTCCATGTTTGAGTATCATCAATCCAAATATGGAAACCCTCGATCAAGATATGAAATTTATTGGTTTGCAAATTGCAATCACTGGAAAAATATCACCAATGTCTCGCGATGAAGTAAAAAGCTTATTGTTATCAAAGGGCGCAAAAGTTACGAGTTCGATTTCAAAAAAAACTAACTATTTAATTGCCGGTGAAAATGCTGGTTCAAAACTTGAAAAAGCAAAAAATCTTGGTGTTAAAATTATAGATGCTGAGGATATAGGTACTTTTATAAATGATCCCAAAAAATTTTAATAGCCTTCTAATTATTTTTATATTGGTGATTTCCTCCTGCGTGAGCTCACCTCCAGAAAAGCCAGACAATATTTGTGAAATCTTTCAAGAAAAGAGAAGTTGGTATAAAGCAGCAATCAAGTCAGAGAAAAGATGGAAACTTCCTCCATATGTTCTTATGGCATTCATCCATCAAGAATCCAGTTTTCAAGCAAAGATAAAACCAGAAAGAAAGAAGTTATTAGGAGTCATCCCATGGCTCAGACCTTCATCATCTGTTGGATATTCTCAGGCTTTAAAAAATACATGGCAAGATTACAGGGATGAAACAGGAAACTCTAGAGCCAAGAGAACTAATTTTAGCGATTCAGCTGATTTTGTAGGATGGTATGCAAGCAAAGGTTTTTATCAAGGTTTTTCAGCAACTGATGCGCGATCCTTATACCTTGCATATCATGAAGGCTATAGTGGGTTTAAAAAGAAAACATACAGAAAAAAACAATGGTTAATAAGGGTTGCTGATAGAGTTCAGGCAAGATCCGATATGTATCAAAAGCAATACTGGGGATGCGCCAACGAATTAAAGAAAAAGAGGTTTTTCTTTTTTTAAGTTCAAACCTCTCTTAAAGTTAAGCCCAATTCAGACGCCTCTTCTTTGTAGGCTTCTCCAGCAAGAATAGATTTTTTAGAAGGCTTGGTTAGATATTTTTCACTGACTCTAATCAAATCCTTAATTGAGCAGTTGATCACTCGTTGTCTCATTGCTAGTCTTTCTTGGGTTGAGATATCTTCTAAGTTCAAATTGAAATCATTTTTAGCCTCACCGACTGGTGACAGAGGCTTATCAATTGATGATACAACCCCCAAGATTGCTTCCTCAAGATGCTGCTTAGTAATAGATGTTTTAGACCATTCAATAGCATCTTGGAATGCAGAAAAGGTCTCTCTGCACTTAGGGTCTCTATAAGAGAAGAATTTAAATGTATTTGTTGCAGTATCATTTGTAGCGCCTGCTCCATATGCTCCGCCTTTTTCGCGAATTGCTGTATGCAAAAAACCATTTCTTAACACTGTTGCTAAAACAGATAGAGCTGCAGCATCAGGGTTCTCTCTAGACACCCCTTGAAATGCCTCAGCACAATAGCAAACTTGTGACCCTGTGATCCATGCTATTTGGTGATTCATTGGTTCTGCAAGAGACTGCTCGGCTTCATATTCAATATTTTTAAATTTCATGGATTTATCCGAGAGAGCTTTTGGGGAGCATGCAGTAAAAACTTTGAATGGATTATGTAAAACTTTTGAATGAATGTTTTTCAGAATATCTATTACCTCACTTGTATCACTTACATCTTTCATTTTTGAAATAGCTGCTTTTGACTGATTAAGCATTTGCAGTCCAGACATTTGAAAAGCTGTCGCTGAAAATTTATTTAAGCTACTAGCAGCTGAATTCATGGCTAAAATATGACCATTTTGATTTAAGGATTCTTCATTTCTAGCAATAAAAATATTCAATAAATCAAATATCCTGTTTTGCTCGTCAAACCTAGCGTTTTCTAAAGTATTAAATACAAGTTTTTCCATTGCATCAAAATTCTCTTCTAGAGATTTAGAAGAAATACTCAGGAAAAGTTTTCCAGGTGTTTCTTGGCTGTTGGTATGGAGCTTAAAGGATGCACTCACACCCCCAGTGATGCTAGATTGAAGAGCTTGTATTTCTTCATAGGAACTTTCCTTTAGACCTACTTCAGTGAGAATAAATGTATATAAAGATGAGAAAAGTAATTCCTGAGCTGTAAGATTTTTGCAGGGAAATAAAAAATCAGAGTACATCAATCCATTGGTTCCAACTTCATAAACTGACCTATTATTTTCCTTAAAAGATTCATTCGTATATTCACGCTTAAGCGGAATATCTTGAGTTGTAACCTTGGGCAAAATTTCTACGTCATCAATAGCTTCTTGGCGAGCTTTCAATGCATTTGCAAGATCATTTATTTCATCTCTATCTTTGTCAGTTAGGACACCCTCTTTTTTTCTGAGGGTTGTGGAAAAGAAATTCTCTAAATTCTCATTAAATTTTGGATCTGGTTTTAATTCATAGTTGAGTCTATGTTGATTCTTGATTAAAGAGCTCGATATCAATTCTTCTAGATACCCCTTTTTTGAAATTAAGGCCTTAAGCTTAGAAAAGTTTGAGTCTAGATCTAGCATCGAGATAGGGTTGTCATAATGGATGCAAGCATTCATGCATCCAAGCATTAATTGCAATCCGTAGGGCATTCCCCCGCCAGAGACCTCCCTTTGCCCAATTTCCAATTGATGCAGAGAAGAGTTAATTAAGTCCTCAGGCACTCCGTCACTCACGAGTTTTTCAAGGGTAGTAAGGATTAATTCTTCAACCTCTTTAGCTTTACCTTGCTCAACACCCTCTAAACCAGCCATAAAAACAATTTCTTTGTTGCTGGGCTCAATTCCCAGAAATGGAGAGGGCGATTTGCCCAATTTTGAAAGCTCTAAGGCTTTCCTCAGAGGTGATGCAGAATTATCAAGTAAAATATTTGATAGAAAATATTTTTCTAATAAATTCAGTGGATCATGACTATCGCCAAGCAACCAGCTGATAACGACATGATGATTATTTTCATCACCCGGCAGGGGCTGATATGTTCCGCTGGCTTGAGCTGGCTCTGAAAATATTTTTGCGGGTTTGATTGTGAGTTGCTCTGAGGCAGGCGTAAATTTTTGGAAAACATTTTCCTCCAAATGGTTATGAACATCCTCGATTGAGACATTGCCAAATGTAAAAAAAGTTGCATTGCTTGGATGATAGTGTTTTTGATGAAATGCAACTAAATCAGCATGAGTTAAGTCAATAATCTTCTCAGGATCACCGCCGCTATTATGATGATATGTGGTTTCCTCAAAAAGATATTTAGACATTCCATGCCAAAGTTGATCTGTCGGGGAACTCATCGCACCCTTCATTTCATTAAATACTACCCCTTTAATCTCTAGTTTATTCTCATCATCAATTTCAAGGCGATGGCCTTCTTGAGAAAAATCAAGGGGGTCTAATCTTGGAAAGAACGCTGAATCAACATATACATCTAATAAGTTATTAAAGTCTTTATTGTTTTGAGTTGCAAAAGGATAAGCGGTCCAATCACTTGACGTAAATGCATTCATGAATGAGTTAAGCGATCTTCTGATCATCATAAAAAATGGATCCCTAACTGGATATTTCTTCGAACCACATAGAGATGTATGCTCTAGGATGTGGGCTACGCCTGTAGAGTCTTCTGGAATTGTTCGAAATGCAACCATAAAAACTTTCTCATCATTGTCTGCGTCTAGATGAATGTGCTGAGTATTGAATTTTGAATGCTTATAAATTTGAGCATCTACATCCAATAATTTAATTTTTTTAGATTCTTTTAATTCGAACATGGTTTATAAATAAAATAAATGCATTATATTAGTCATATTATTGAGAGATTACTATTACCTATGACACTTAAAAGAAACTTTTTGATCTTTACTTTTATAGCTTTTTTAACAGCTTGCACTTCCACACCCTTTACTGAATTAAATAGTCGAAATAATTTTCAATTAGCGGAAGAATCAAGCTTTAAAATCTTACTGAATAAAGATTTATTGCCTGTAGAGATGGATCCCATTCTAATTGAAAATTTAGGAGATGCAGCAAAGGGATATTTAGAGGGAGTAGGGCACCAATATTCTGAAAATGCTTCTCTTATAATAGATGTTAGTGTTACAACAAAAGAGAAAATTAAATATGATGATTTTCGTTTTTATGGTTACCCAATGTATAGAAGCTATCTTTACGAGCCAGACAGGCTTAATTCCGTTCCGGAGTTTTTTCTGCGAATTTCTGTAAGAGATGAGGAGTCCGATAAAACCCTATGGACTGGTTTAACAAAATGGAGAAAAGGCTCAAGCTATGCACCCAATGATCTGCCAGCAGCAGAGATGCTTGTCGAGAACTTGCTGATTAATCTTTAAATCTTAATGGTTCTATGGCTAAAGCTATCCCAGAGGAGATTGGGCTTGGCGAGTTGTTAATAAGAGAAGCAACATAATCTCCAAGCAACGGCCCTAAACTAAATCCTCTCGAACCAAGAGCGCCAATGGTATAAATATTTTCTTCAATTTTTCCAGCCAAAGGCAACCTATCCCTACTTCCTATCCTAAGACGGGCTTCCATCAATATATCATCTGAGCCTGCAAGATTAATATTAAAGTTTCTATTCGTCCTCTCAATTAACTTCTGCCCTGTCTTGTGGCAGATATCCGTATCATTAAATTCTCTTTCATGCGTAGAGCCAATCCAGGTTATGTTATTTATCTTGGGTAAAATATAACCAGCTGAGTTAATGGGCAGGTCTAAATCAATTGGCTGCTCACCCCTTAAACCAACCAACTGACCTTTTGAAATTTTAAGACCAGATACATATTTTGTTAAACCTGAACCATTAGCAATAATTAGATCATCATAGCCAGATTTTTTTTCTTGATTAAGGAAATGAATATCCAGCTTAGATTTATTTTTATCCCATCGATCAAAATGATGATTGCATGAAATTTTTATATTTTGATGCGCTGTCATTTCCTTGCAAATTAATTTTGGAAATAAGTAACCGCCTTTTTTCACAATTAACCCATAGGACTCAAATCCATACAATTTTTTCATTTCTTTTTTATCTATGATTTTAAAGAGATCCTCTCGATTGAAACTCTTCATATCCTCAATCCAGTCTTTTTGATAATCATTTGAGTGCGAGAATAAAAGACCAGTATTTTTGTATGCATTGGGGAGTTGTGCATATATCTTTTCAGCAAAAAAATAACTTTGAGCAGTTAAAAATGAATAAGGCGAATTGTTTGCTGAAAATCGTGGATACATAGCAGCAACTGGATTGCCAGATGCACCAGCTGCAATATCATCTGCAGACTCAAATATTTCTACTTGTGCGTCATTTTGTATGGCTGCGTATGCAGCAGAACAGGCTGCTATCCCACTTCCAATAATGGCTATTTTCTTCTTTTTATTCGGAGAAATATTAGGCGCAGAAATGCTTAATAATTTTCTTCCAATTAGCTTATGACGCTTTTTACCAAAACCTTTTACCTTATCTACTTTAAAACCAAATTTTTTTAATCCTCTTTTAACAAATCCTGCTGAGGTAAAAGTTCCAAAAGTTGCGCTTTTTGCAGATAAAAATTCAATGTATTGAAAAACAGAATTGCTCCACATTGATTCATTCTTGCTAGGATCAAACCCATCAAGATACCAAGCATCAATTTGATTATTTTTGAATCCCAAAAGATTTTTTAACCCTGATTCAACATCATTTTGAATAAGTGTTAATCGAATTTTAAGCGAGGGGAAGTAAATTCTCTGTGTATCATTGTGAGCAAGATCATAGCTCTCTAAAAAAATATTACAGATTTCTTCAAGCTCAGGAAATGCGTTAATAATTTTTAATAGTTGCTCTTTGGAAGGCAAGGCCTCATCGATAGCAATATATTCAAGATTTTGAATGCCTGAGTTTTCATTATTTTCATGCCAAAATTTTGCAGTTACGAAAAAATTTAAGCCAAATCCAAATCCTAGTTCCCCAATGTGGATTTGAGAGCCATTTCTAATTCTTTCAAGCAGTTGATTAGGCTCAATAAAAATATTTTTAATTTCTGCAACAGCATCATCCTGAAAAAATCTATCTTGATA
>CAYVYQ010000039.1:5267-8841 GCA_964455855.1 uncultured Gammaproteobacteria bacterium | reverse complement strand
AACTTCTTTGTGCTAACCTACATGAGAATAATTCTCATTAAAAAAGAAAAAAAGGAAGAAAAATGGCTGAATTTATAATTGTTTTTAGAGAAGTCTTAGAAGCATCATTGGTTGTCGGTATCATATATTTGCTTATCGAAAAGACCAATCAAACAGCTCATTTTACTAAGCTTTGGTATGGTGTTTTTGCCTCTATTTTGGCAAGTGTTGCTGTTGGATTTATGGTCATACAAGCTAAAAATGCTCTTGGGAATAACTCCACTCAAGCTTTATTTGAAGCAATCTTTTTATACCTCACAGCATTCTTGATTTGGTATGTAATTTTCTGGCTCTCTAAAAATGTAAGTGACAAAAAAGTATTAGAGGGCCAAGCCTTAAATGCTATGGAGATATCTTCCTGGGGTATATTTTTTGTCGTCTTTTTTGCAATTTTACGCGAAGGGTTTGAGACGGCCGTTTTCTTAATCTCTAGCTTTTCAATAACAGGTACTTTTTCATACACCGGGTTTATTTTAGGCGCAGCTCTTGCCATTTTAATTGGCTACTTGATTGTTGCTCAGGGAAGAAGAGTTGATTTACGTAGTGTTTTTAAATATACAACTCTCTTACTTGTATTTCTTTCTGCAGGCATGATTGCATACGGAACTCATGAAGCAGAAGAATATTTAGTGAAATCAGAACAGATAGATAAATCTTCGATTTATCGTGTTTGGGATATCCTAGAGCCCACCGAATCTGCAGAGACAGGTCAAACGATCTTCCATCCATTTCACGACAAAGGCTCAGTGGGAGTATTTTTGAAAGGCTTTTTTGGATATAACAGTAATCCCAATATTCCAGAAGTAATCTTATGGTTTCTGGCCATGTTGTTTGGACTTAATATGTGGAGACGCTTTTACTATTAATTAGGAGTCAAGTTGGTCCATATTTTTAATTGCTTTTTCCATCTGCCTTTCCCGAGTCGCATGCTCGTTAACAGCCTTTAGCATTGCATCAGCCCGTTTCTGAAGGTCTTCTGTAGAGCCGCCAAAGTTTAAAAATTCTTTTTTCAGCTTCCCAAATTCTTGCATAATCTCACTAGCTCTTTCATTTAAAGCTAATGTTCTAAAGCCCATGTGAACACTAATCAAATAAGCGGCAAGAGAGTTTGGTCCCATGATCAGCACCCGATGATCTCTAAAAATTTCTTCTCTAAGGTTAGCCATTGAGTCTATCAGCTGCATTAGAGATTCGCTGGGAATATACATGACACCAAGTTCAATGGTTATGCCTGACTGCATGTATTTAATATTAATATCTTTTGCATCACTGAGAACATGCCGTTTAATATCATCTTTTGATTTTTTTACCAATTGCTGATCTTTAGCATCCACTGCTAAAAGATAATTATCAAAAAGACCGGAAGGGAATTTTGCATCTATGGGTAATAACAAACCTTCTGGAAGTTTGATTGCAAATTCAACCCTTTTACCTGAGCCAGGTATGACTTCTGCATTGGCTATAAATTGATTGGAGTGAAATATATCTTTAATAATTGCTTCAAGAGACCATTCTCCAAACTTACCTGCTAAGGTCCCTCCGGATAGATATCTATTGAGTTTATTAAGCGGATCTTGAAATGATTGAATATCTTTTGTTAAATCAAATAATGTGGCTTCTTGTCGCTCCACAGCCTTATCTAAGTCTCTAAGTGATTCTTTAGAATCAGAGCTTTGTGAGCCATCCTTAATATTAAGATAGATTAAGAACCCCAATAACAGGATTATCACTATCAAAAGAATCCATATATATGCCACTTACAAATTTATCCTATAAAATATATTTACTTATACACCCAATGATACTATGGATGAATCTCTGGAATCTAAATTTGCCGCTTTAAAATCTAAAAACCTAAAGATTGATTTAACTCGCGGCAAACCAGGCTCTGATCAATTAGATCTTTCAAATGATCTTTTGAGCATGACAGTCCCGGCTGAGAGCGAAAGTGGAGTAGATGTTCGAAATTATGGCGATCCCCTCGGAATACCAGAAGCAAGAAAGCTGGGTGGCGAGCTTCTATCAGCGCCCATAGATAACACTCTGGTTGGAGAGCAATCCAGTTTGCTTCTTATTTATCAGCTCATTCTTGCAAACTATCTTTTTGGTTTAGAGAAGCCATGGAGAGACCAAAAAAATTTGAAATTCATTTGTCCCGTCCCAGGTTTTGATAGACATTTCAGGTTGCTAGATGATTTTGGCATAGAAATGTTACCAGTTCCCTTGACTGGATCTGGAATTGATATTGATACATTTAAAGAATTGCTTCAAGAGCATGAGAACATAAAAGGAATTATATGTGTTCCCCGGCACTCTAACCCAACCGGTGATATTTATTCAGATGAAAATATGTCAGAGATAATGGAAGCTGGAAAAGCTTACTCGAGTGAATTTCTATTTATCTTAGATCACGCCTATCTACTTCATGACTTTGCGCCAACCATTGATCAAACGCCGTCATGGGAGCTTGCTAAGAAAAATGATGTTCTAGATCAAACAGCAATATTTTGTTCTTTTTCAAAGGTCACATTTGGTGGAGGAGGATTATCCTTTGCTGCTGCTGGTAAAAAGCTTTTTAATCTTCTGGTCAGACAAAGAGCCTCCATGATTGTTTGCTCAGATAAAGTGAATCAGATGCGTCATCTTGAGTTTCTTCAAAATAAGACTGATGTTTTATATCATATGAACAAACATGCAGATCTAGTCAAGCCAAAATTTGAAGTAGCTTTTAAAGCATTGGATTCCTTAAGCCCAGAGATAGGTAGCTATAAAAAACCAACCGGGGGATATTTTATTTCATACAACACAAACAAACCTATTGCCAAAAGAGTTATTGCGTTATGTGAAGAGGCTGGAGTTTTGATAACTCCGGCTGGGTCTACCTATCCGCATTTCAATGATCCAGCGGACTCAAATATTAGATTAGCTCCGACTTTCTTAGGTTTGGAAGACTTAAAAGAGGCGATGGAGGTCTTTACAACTTCTCTGCATATAGCTTTTGAGGAATAGATTAGTTGACAGCTCTTGAGAGAGGCACAAATCTTCCATCTTCAAAATGAGAAAATAAATTCTTAATCTCAGGATGTTTGGGTAATACTTCAGAGGAGTCATCAAGTAAGTTTTGCTCTGATACATAGGCAACATAAAAGATATGACCATTTTCAGCAAAGAGATGGTAAAAAGGTTGATTTTTTCTAGGACGAATTGAGGCCGGTATTGATTGATACCATTCTTCTGTATTATTAAATTCTGGATCTACATCAAATATGACCCCACGAAAATCTAGGAAACGATGCTTCACCACCGCCCCAATAGCAAATTTTGTTTCAACCAGCTCTTGTTTTATATTATCCATATACTTAACTTAATCATATCAAATTTTGGAGTAAACCATGTTAGTGACCAGCACACCATCCATAGAAGGAAAACAGATTGATTCTTATCTGGGGATAGTTATGGGCAGCACTGTTCGAGCCCGGCATTTAGGAACTGACATTTTGGCGACATTAAAAAATATAGTTGGAGGCGAATTAAA
>CAYVYQ010000039.1:0-5167 GCA_964455855.1 uncultured Gammaproteobacteria bacterium | reverse complement strand
GTAATTTTATATCTGGCATAGAAGAAAACAGCAATTAGCCCCCAAATCATTGCAAACGGACCGTCAACTAATCCTAAATTAAAGATTGTTTCTTCGGGTATCTCTCCGGGGACAGCATTTTCGGGAAAAGCTATAAAATCTAGGGCAACACCGGCTATGACATGACCAATACCATTTGATGTTTTGCTAAAGAAAGCTCGAGCGGCATAAAAAACACCTTCTTGTCTAATACCTGTATTGAGTTCATGCTCATCTGCTATATCTGCCAATGCTGACATAACACTAATGTGCAAGATAGAGCCACATGCTGATGCAACAGATCCCAAGCATATAATCATCATTACTAATTCCCATGAGCCTCGTTCAGGAGCAAAGCCTAACAGGGCAAGATTAGCCGAGGCCGACCAAAAAATAGTCAGACCAAGAACCGTGGCCACAATGACAATAGGTTTATCAAATCTTTGATGGAGTTTTGCTGTCAGGATGAATCCAAAAGCATACCCAATAATATTGTTTATGATTAGCCAACCAATTTGTATAGGAGACAATTCCCAAAAAAATGTTCCCATGTAAATACCCAATGTTTCATGAGTACCAATAAGCATAGAGAGGAAAAACATGCCAACAAGCAGTCGAGCATAGTTTTTATTAGTAATAGCGCCATATATATCTTTAAATAAATCTGTAATTTTGATGTGAGATTCATTTGTAGAGGGCTGCTTTAAATAGGGGATTCTATCTTTAGTAAAATAAGCTGAAGAGAGAATGCAAAGTGAAATTAGGGCCATGCTAAAAATCGCTATCGGCGTATAGGACTCTTGATAGAGTTGTCCAATTTTTTCTCCTGCAAAGTAGGGGAAGATTAAAAACCATACAAATATATGCATGATAATGACACCCATATATCCAAAAAGATTGTTGTAACTCATGACCCGACTGCGCTCAAAATAATCGTCAGATAGCTCAGCCCCTAAAGCCAAATGAGGCACTGCAAATAAAGTAATGCTCAGTCGAAGTAAGATAGTTGAAAAAATCAGCCAGCCAAATAAGCCATACTCAGACAACCCATCTGGTGGAAAAAACATTAGATAGATTGCTATGACTGTAGGAAAAGGTGCGGCGAACATGAAGGGGTGTCTGCGTCCAAGCTTAGATATAAATCGATCTGAAATAGACCCCATAATAGGATCAGAAACAGCATCAAAAATAATCGCGATTAAAACTGCCAAGCCTGTCAGTGACCCAGATAGACCAAGGACTTGATTGTAAAAAAAGAAGGTCAGACCAGCAAAAATCCAATTGGTTGCACCTTCACCTGTTGCGCCTACCCCAAAAGCTAATTTTGTTTTGATTGTTAGTTTATCTGGGCTCAAGTTGATCCTTTTTATTCATTCTAGCCTTGAAAGCTCCATTAGGTAAAATAACTTCATGAAATTGAAAATGTATCAAGTTGATGCTTTTGCCAATAAATTATTTTCAGGCAATCCTGCTGCAGTTGTCATCTTAGAATCGCCACTTAAAGATGAGGTCATGCAATCAATAGCCGCTGAAAACAATTTATCTGAAACAGCATTTGTCAGCATCCATGAAAGTCCGCTATCCATAAGATGGTTTACTCCATCCATTGAAGTAGATCTTTGCGGTCATGCAACTTTGGCAAGTGCCCGCATACTTTTTGATTACTATTCTGACTTAGCGGGAGAGGAAATTAATTTTAATTCCAAAAGCGGAGTTTTAAAAATCACTAAGGTTGAAGATGGGCTTTGTCTCAATTTTCCAAGCGATCTACCAGTTACGATTAAAACAGACCCCTTATTTTTAGAAATATTGGGCATTGAGCCATTAATGTTACTTAGGGGCAAAGATGATTATTTAGCAGTTTTTGAAAATCAAAAACAAATCAAAAACATGCAGCCTAATTTCTCCCTTCTTAAAAAACTAGATGCTAGAGGTCTTGTAATATCTGCCCCTGGAGATGAGGTAGATTTTGTTTCAAGGTGTTTTTATCCAGAAGCCGGTATTGAAGAGGATCCTGTAACGGGATCAGCACATACGATGTTGACTCCTTATTGGGCCAGCCAATTGAGTAAAGATGAGCTTGAAGCACATCAACTCTCCAAACGAGGAGGTAAATTAATTTGCAGATTAGAAAACGATAGGGTTTATATTTCTGGTAGCAGTGTAATTTACTTTGAAGGGACTATTTCAATCGTTTAAACTCTAACTTTAATAATTTCGGAGAGAATTTATGACGACTTATATTATTGCTGCTTTATTGCTTGCTTTACTTCAAACCTGGCTTATCCCAGCATCTTTCAACATGAAAAATTTTCCTTGGTTGGGCTCGAACAGAGATGAGCCTATGCCTCATGAGTTAACTGTCATGGCCGGGAGAGCCATGAGAGCGAATACAAATTTACAAGAAACTTTACCAATATTTTTAGCATTGGCTCTTATGTCCATGCAATTATCTGTAGATGTGACGGGCCTGGCGTTTTGGTGGCTTGCATTGAGAGTAGGGCATGTTGTGACATATATTGCTGGCTTTGCAAGAATTAGAACATTGCTTTGGCTTGGTTCAATTGTTTGCTTGGTGATGATGGCAATGGCATTAATTTAGAACAGTTTTAATTTCAAGAAAAGGGGGCTTTAGCCCCCTTTTTTAATTAAAAAAAATTATCCTAGGTTATCTTATTCTCTAACCATTGGGATTGATTAAGAATTTTTCTCCTGTGGCTTGTTTTGCATATACCATCAAGGCTTCAAGAGTTAGAGCTTTTTCAAGAGAGACTTCTTGAGTATATTTACTTGCAAAAGTAGTTTTGATTTCGTTTGCAACTCGAGCCTGAAGCTCGCCAACTTTTTCAAAGCCAACTTTGCCTAGAAACGGCGTTAATAAAAATCCGCCAATCCCCCAATACATTCCAAAGCTTCTATTATTTGGCAGCGTAATCCCTGACTGATTGAGCGCCCCATATATATAGACTTGTTTATGATCTGTAGATCCATAGGGGCTATATTCTGTCGCATTTTTTCTTGCTGCAACTTCCATACAAGTAAGAATTTTTCCAGCCAATTCTCCACCCCCAGTCGCATCAAAGGCAAGAGTGGCTTTTGTTTCAGTGATGGCTGACGTTAATTGCTCCATGAAGTCATCATCGGATGAGTTACAAACAAACTCTGCGCCAATAGATTTCAACAGATCAACATGTTCTTGCTTGCGAACAATATTTACCAGCTGCACCCCATCATCTACGCATATTTTTACAAGCATTTGACCCAAATTAGAGGCCGCGGCTGTGTGGACAAGCGCTGTGTGTCCTTCCATTTTCATGGTTTCAACCATAGCAAGAGCAGTGAGAGGATTTACAAAGCTTGATGCGCAATCTCGAGGCTCAGTTCCTTCATTCATGACCATGCAGCTAGCTGCAGGTAGACATCTATATTGAGAATACATTCCGCCCCCAACAACGCTTACAACCTTGCCTAGTAATTCTTGTGCATTTGCTCCAGCTTCGATAACTACTCCAGAGCCTTCGTTACCCACTGGCATTGGTTTATTGAGTCTTGGTTTCATGGCGCCCATAATTGCTTCTGGAACATCCATTATGATTTTTGAGTCTTCAGCTTTGAGTGTATTGATATCACCCGGCCCAATTAATAAACCCAAATCAGAGGGGTTAATGGGAGTCGCTTCTACTTGAATTAGCACCTCATCATCACCCGGAACAGGACGCTCAGACTCAGTAATGGCTATTTCTAATTTTCCAGCATCAGTTACAGTAGAAGTAATTTGTTTATTTGTACTCATTTTATCTCCTCAAGTGATTTAAATAGTAATATCTATAAAGCACTATACAACTTAGAGCATGCTTTAAGTCAAGGAAAATCATTAAATGAGCGATTATAGAAATCATATTGGAATTATAGGGGGAGGGATAGCAGGCCTAACACTTGGATGCGCTCTTTTAGAGCAGGGCATTCCAGCGATTATCTTTGAAAAGATGCCAGAAGAAACTTCGCATGGTGCTGCAATTAGCCTTTCCTCGAATGCATTGCGCCTGCTAGATAGATTAGAGATTTATAATGATTTGAAGAATCAATCATTCGTTCATTCTGCGGCTTCAATTCAAGGGCCGCAAAAGGAAATATCCTCATTCCCAACACCAGAGGTCTTAACAACACGTCGACAAACATTAATGTCACTGCTGTATTCTCGATACATAAATCTAGGTGGAGAGATTTTTCACCATCATGATTTTGCCAGCTTTGATGTAGCTAAATGCGAAGTTACATTTGCCAATAAAAATAAATACACCCTTAAGCACTTAGCAGCATGCGATGGCATAAGATCATCAATCCGAGATACTTTTTTTGCAGCTAATCAAGATCCTAAATATAGTGGCTATAGTGCATGGAGGGGGATAGGTAAATCCAACCTTCAGAAAATCCATTTTGCACTTGGCCCTGACAGTCATATCGTTAGTTATCCAATCAATAAAGAAGGAGATGTTAGTTTTGTTGCAGTTAAGAAAGAAGATTATCAATTTAAAGAATCATGGAAAGAAGAGGGGTCTATTTCAGATTTATTGGATGATTTTTCTACTTATGACTCAAAGATATTTCCAGCACTTGAGGACTCTGTAACACTTTATAAATGGGGGATCTATATCCGACCTCCTTTAAAATCAATGATTGCAAAAAATATCACTCTGCTTGGTGATGCTGCTCATCCCATGGTTCCATTCTTGGGGCAAGGTGCCTGCATGGCAATTGAAGATTCGTATTCATTTGCTATGGCTTGTAAAGAGCATATGGCTAACTTAGCAAATGCTCAAGAAGCTTATGATTATGTTCGCAGCAAGCGCACTAAAAAAATTCAGCAACTCTCAATGATGCAGGGCAAAGTCTATCATCTAAAAAATCCAATATTAGTTGCCATGAGAAATGCGGCAATGAGGTATACAAATATTCCAGGAAATGATTTAAAGAGAATTCATGATTATGATGCTCATGATGAAATGCAAATGCATTTAGCTTGGCATCGTAAGAAATTTTTTTAAGCAAACTGGCTATATTCAATCACAGAGTTCTTATCAATGGTTTGATTTGAATCAGGCATAGGGTACTTCAATCCAGAAGCGCAATTAAAGAGCACAACTTTTTC
>CAYVYQ010000038.1:0-9248 GCA_964455855.1 uncultured Gammaproteobacteria bacterium | reverse complement strand
GAAAGTCATTTAGTTGAGGGAAATCAAAGCATCTCAGATGACCTCACATATGGTCAAAGTATTACAGATGCATGCATGAATTGGGATGACACTCTTAATTGCCTCAATGTGATCAGCGAAGCTGTGCAAAAGAGGCGAGGATAATTGAAAGAAGACTTATTTACTTTCTCCATTCAACAAGCTGAAACTCTTGGCATAGAATGCGCGATTGTCTTGGCTGCTGCAAAAAAAATTAAAACTGAGTTATCTTCACCTGATGAACTAACAGCCAGTCTTAAAGAAAAAATTCCTTTTTTAGAAGAGCAGGAAATCCGGAAAAATATAAGAAGATTAATTGATTTAAAGTTAATCTCTTCACAGGTAATCTCTAAAAAAAATGAGCCTGCCCGAAGTAAAAATCTTTACTCTTTAAAGCTGCCTTCAAATAATCTGAATGCAGGCAAAAGAAAGCTCGAGCAATCTTGGATGCCATCTGCACAAGCATTTGAGGTTTTGGGGATGGGCAAGATTAATAAAGAATTTATTGAAGGCAAGGTAAATGAATTCAAAATGTATTGGCTTGAAAAAAACCAAGTCAGAGATAACTGGAATGTATTGTTTGTAGATTTCATCCGAAGAGAGTGGGTAAAGGAAAACTCCAAAAATAAAGGTTTGCCTGTATGTATTGATGATAATTGGTCGCCTTCTTCTGATGCTTTTGATATTTTACAGTTAGCAAATGTTTCAAAAAATGATGCATTAAAACACTTGAAGGAGTTTATACTTTACTGGAAAGAAAATGGAACAGCGCTAAGGTCATGGAACTCAAAATTTGTTGATTTTGTAAAACGAAAAGAGTTTATTGGTTCTTACGAAGAAAAAAATGGAAAAAAAACTTACAGACATAATGAACCAGGAGAATTTTCTCAAAAATTCAAAGACAGAACGAAAGATGATTCCTGGGCAGAAAATCTCGAATTCTGATCGAAAAAGCTTTATTGAGGCTGTTGATAATCTTTTTTTAAAACTTGAGCTTTCATATCATTATCAATTCTATAAAGTCTTTGGGACTGATCACAGACTTACTGAGGCAAAGAAACTTTGGGCAGAAAGCTTAAAAAAATACCCTGCTGAATCCATTAATGCTGCAATAGAAACTGTTATTCAATCCAATGATTATCTTCCAACTCTTACGGAGGTACTTAAAGCCTGTGCAGGATCAATGGGTGCAATCAATATTCCAACTCCACAGGAAGCATTTATCGAGGCTCAAAAATCCTCCTCACCAAGGCAAAGTTTTCCTTGGAGTCACCCAATCATTTACTGGGCAGGAAGAGAAATTGGTTGGGAGTTAATTAATTCTCAAAATAATACAAATGCGTTTCAAGCTTTTTCAAAAACTTACATGCGCTTGGTCAAAGAAATGAAAGCCGGTAAAGAATTTAAGGTTGCTCCTCAAGAACAATCAAAAGCTTTGGAGCCGTTAGATATAGATTTATTACAGGAGCTTAGGAAAAAACATAATCTCTAAAATGTAAAGTATACTTTACAAAAAAGATGAACTATAATCCATCCCCGCTTGTCAAAATGAAAACATCGGGAAAACTATATAAACAAATAAAAATAAATGTCAAAAAACGTTAGGATCTCTTTATACATATTAATTCCAGTAATAGCATGGATGATTTCTGGGCAATTTGTAGAGGAAAAAGTATTTGCTGACAAAATTGATAGCTCATTATCCTCTGTGGTGATTTCTGAGAGTCAATCTGAATTCTTTTCACCTTCGATTAAACTAAATTCTTCGGCCACTTCTGAAAAAAGAGTAAATATATTAGCAAAGACCTCCGGAGAGGTTATGCCAAATAATGTCTTACAGGGTGATTGGGTAGAAAAGGACCAAGTACTCTGTAGGTTAGGTGTAGTAGAGCTTAATAGAACCGAGGTAAAAGCTCCATTTAAAGGTTATATTGAAAGAATTGTTAAGCCTGGCAATTACATAAGCAAAGGTCAAACATGTGCAGTGATTATTGAATTAGATCCCATTACTTTTATTGCTGAGGTTCCCGAAACAGAAATAAAAAGAGTTATTAATAATCAAAATGTTGAAATTGAACTTGTTACAGGTGAGTTGATCAAGAGTAAATTAACTTTTGTATCAAAAAGCGCATCAGCTTCAACTCGTACCTTTAGGGTTGAAGCAAAAGTCTCCAATGCTAGTGGCAAGATAAGAGATGGAATTACAGGAACTATGACTATTCTGACTAACAAAGTGCTTGCTAATAAAATATCTCCATCAATTTTGCTGTTATCAGATGAAGGTGACCTTGGTGTCAGAGTTGTTGATGATAAAGATGAGGTTGTATTTTTGCCAATCAAGATTATCGAAGATACTAATGATGGCATATGGGTTACAGGAATTCCTAACCTTTCAAAACTCATTGTGCTTGGTCAGGGGTTTGTCAAAAATGGTGAGAAGGTGCAAACAACTTTCCTGACTGATGTATGATTAAAATTGTAGATTTTGCTTTATCAAAAGCAAGAACTACTCTTGCCTTAGCTCTGCTTGTTATTATTGCAGGTTCAGTTGCACGATCTGCTCTTGGTGTGGCTGCTGATCCAAACATTCAATTACCTCTTGTTAGCGTCGAAGTATTTTTAGATGGAGCCTCTCCTGAAGATGCTTCCAGACTGATTGCTAGACCATTGGAAACTAGAATCAGAAGCGTTCCAGGCGTAAAAGAGTTATCTTCATCAGCAAGGTTGAGTTATGCGCGGATTGTTGCAGAGTTTGAGGTTGGCTATAGCATAGACACTGCTTTAAGGGATATCAAACAAGCAGTAGAAGAAGTTAAATTTGAACTCCCAAGAGAAGCGGAAGATCCGCAAATAAGAGAATACTCTTTCGCTATGTTCCCCGTCATGAATCTAAGTCTTATTGGGTCGGCATCATTGAGACAAAAAGTATTTATTGCAAGAGAACTGCAAGATAAATTGGAATCTATCAGCGAAGTCCTTGCTGCAGACCTTGAGGGAGTTCCCCAAGAAGTCCTTGTAGGCATCATAGACAAGTCCAAAATGGAAACCTATGGAATTACACTAAATCAACTGTATAACGCTATTTCGAGCAACAACTTAATTATTCCAGGTGGCGCTCAAGATACAGGTGCAGGCAAATTTAATATTGAAGTTCCTGGAATTTTTGAAACAGCAGAGGATGTATATAACATCCCTATCAAAGTCACTCGTGATGCAGTGGTAACCTTAAGTGATATTGGAGAAATAAAGAGAACTTTCAAAGATTATTCCTCTTTTGCGAAGGTAAATGGCGAAGATGCGATAACTCTTGAGATCAGAATAAGAGTTGGCGCAAATGCTATTGATGCAAAAACTGAGATTTTAAAAGTAGTGTCTGATTTCCAGGAAACCTTGCCCCCCAATCTTTCAATAGTTAAAACTAATGATGAAACTGTCTGGGCAGAAATGATGATCTCTGAGCTTGAGGGGAATATTATTACAGCAATTTTCTTGGTAATGGTTCTGGTCATTGCAAGCATGGGTGTAAGAGTTGGAATGCTGGTCGGCCTTTCGATTCCTTTTTGTTTTTTATTGACCTTTATTATTTTAAAGGTTATTGGAATTGAATTTAACTTTTTAGTCATGATGGGTCTTCTCCTGGGATTGGGAATGCTGATCGATGGATCAATAGTGGTAACAGAATATGCCGATAGAAAAATCTCTGAGGGGTTGAACAGGTTAGAAGCCTATCGAATGGCCTCTAAAAGAATGTTTTATCCAATTCTGTCATCCACAGCAACGACCATTGCTGCTTTTATACCATTAATTTTTTGGCCCGGGTTCACAGGCCAATTTATGCGCTATCTTCCTGTAACAGTTTTTATTGTTTTAACTGCTTCCCTTGTGTACGCAATGATTGTTACTCCTGTTATAGGTTCAATATTCGGACAAAGAAGGTCGACCCTTGTATCCGGTGAAAATGAACAAACCGGTGAAATTGTATTTGATAGGATTTCAACTTTTTATGGAAAATGGCTTAAAACATTTGTAAAAAACCCCGGAGAAACTCTAATAGCTGTGCTTATGCTTCTTTGGTTCTTTGGATATGCCATGTATGGAAACTTTGGCAAAGGAACCATTTATTTTGCTGAAGTAGATCCTTTTGCTGCCGAAATAAATATTAGAGCACGAGGAAACTTTTCAGCACTTGAATCTAAAGAGATTATGGAAAGAGTAGAGTCTTCTTTGTCTGAAGTACGTGGCATTGAAAACTTATATCTCACAACAGGCTCGCAATGGTTTAACTCTGGAGGAGATACTATGTCTAGAGGCTTTCTTGAGGTAGGAATGACGACTGGTGAATTAACCGGAACTGAAATTATTAAAAATGCACAAGAAGCTGTATCTAACTTACCTGGAATCATAGTCGAAATTACCCCCGAAGAGGGAGGTCCTAGTTTCAGCTCCCCAATAGAGCTTGGTATATTTGGAAATAATGAAGACCAAGTTGCCCAAGTAACACAAAGCATTGAACAGTATTTACAAAAAGATGTTACTGGACTTAAGAATATAAATTCTACATTGCCTGATCCATTAATTGAATGGAAAGTGGAAGTGGATAAACAAAAAGCTGCACAACTTGGTGTGAGCATGATGGATATAGGCGCATTAGTTCAGATGCTAACCAATGGTTTCAAAGTTGGAGAGTATAGGCCGGATGATTCCAAAGATGAAATTGAAATCAGAGCAAGGTTTGATAAAGAGCTAAGATCATTGAGTGGTATAAAAGATCTCAAGATCAATTCAATCAATGGTCTTATTCCAATCAGCACCTTTGTAAAACTAGTGCCTACTCAAAACCGTCAATCTGTTATAAGAAGGAATGGTAAGTTTTTCCATGAGATTGGAATGGGAACTGAAGCTGGATATCTTGAATCTGATAAAGTAAAAGAAATTGCAGTTTGGCTTGACGCTCAGAACTTCGGTTCTGATATCGTAACTAAATTTAGAGGACAACAGGAAGAAACCGAAGAAGTGGCAGCATTCCTCAGCGGTGCAGCAGTAACTGCTCTAGCGCTCATGCTAATCTTGCTAGTCACTCAATTTAATAGCTTTTATCAATCTTTGCTTGTACTAAGCGCAGTATTTATGTCGATAGTGGGTGTTTTAATTGGCTTGATGATCATGGGCAAACCATTTAGCACAACCATGAATGGGATCGCAATTGTTGCTTTGTCAGGAATAGTTGTAAATAACAACATTGTTCTTATTGATACTTTTAACAGGTTGGTTGGGGAATTTCCAAATCTTTCAAAAGAAGAAGTTATCATGAAAGCTTGCAAGCAACGACTTAGACCCATTCTATTAACCACCACTACGACCATCTTCGGCCTTCTTCCGCTTGCTGTGGGTGTAAGTATTGATGTGATATCAAGAGAAATATTGATTGGTAGCCGTGTTGTTGAATGGTGGACATTATTAGCTTCTTCTATTGTTTTTGGCTTATCATTCAGCACAGTGTTAACTTTGATTTTTACCCCAGCTGCATTGATACTTCCATCGAGAATCAAAGCATGGCTTCAAACTAGATTTGGCCTATTTAAGACTGCAAGTTAAGTGATGAATAAAAAATCATAAGTTACAATAAGGCATGACCAAAAAAGACACAGTAAATTTTGAATCATCTCTAAAAAAACTTGAGCAAATTGTTGCCAAGCTTGAAGATGGTGATATCAGCTTGGAGGATAGCGTTAAATCGTTTGAAGAAGGGATTGGTTTAGTAAAAGAATGTCAGAAGCAGCTATCATCAGCTGAGTTAAAAGTTAAAAAGCTTTTAGAAAGTGGCGATACATTAGATCTGGATAGCTAAGATTGGGTTTATGTCTTTAAGCTTTCTATCTGAATGCAAAGATAAGGTATTGAATAGAATAGATGCCCTGCTTCCAGACACCAATAAGATAGTTTCTGCCATGCGATATTCTGCTCTAGCAGATAGCAAATGTATTAGAGCTGGATTGGTTTTTGCTTCTGGAAATCTAAATAAAGAAATTTCTAATGCAGCCCTAATTGATATGGCTGCTAGCATTGAACTCATGCACACCTATTCTTTAATTCACGATGACTTACCTTCAATGGACAATGATGAAATGAGAAGAGGACAGGCTTCAAACCACTTGAAATACAATGAAGCTACAGCTATTTTGGCTGGTGACGCTCTTCAAGCTTTAGCTTATGAGACGATTGTGTCATCACTGGAAATAACTCAAGTACAAAAGATACACTCAATTAAAGCTCTTGCAAATGCATGTGGCCACGAAGGTATGATTCTTGGTCAACAATATGACTTAGATGCTGAAAAAAATGAATACAATGACATTAAAAAAATTCATGAACTTAAAACTGGAAAGTTAATTCAAGTAGCAATGACTATGCCGCACCTAGGCAATAATAACCAAAAAAATCAACTAATGATTTTGGATGAGGTTGGCAAAGACCTTGGTCTTGCCTTCCAGATTATGGATGATGTGCTGGAGGTCTCTACCGATTCAAGCACGCTAGGCAAAAGCAATCAGTCAGACTTAGTAAATAAAAAATTAACTTATGTAAGCGCCTATGGCATGCAGGAATCTATAGATCAAGCCAAGGCTCTATCAAATGCATGTATTTCTAAATTAGAGAACTCGTTTAATAATAATGAAGTTACCAGCCTGCTTGAATTAGCTAAGTTTATGGTTGAAAGAGAAAATTAAGATGAAAATATTCTCTGAAATTCCATCAACTCCCCCCAAAACACCAGTTTTAGATAAGGTGAATCTGCCTGAAGATATTAAAAACTTAACATCTGTAGAACTCAAATCGTTAGCTGATGATGTGCGTGCACACATGCTTTACAGTGTTGGTCAAAGTGGCGGCCATCTTGGGGGAGGATTAGGAGTAGTAGAGCTAACGGTTGTATTGCAGTACCTTTACAACACTCCCGAAGATAAAATAGTTTGGGATGTAGGCCATCAAGCCTATCCTCATAAAATTCTAACTGGAAGAAAGGAAACCCTAACCTCAATCCGTCATAAAGATGGGCTCGCCCCATTCCCAAACCGAGAAGAAAGTGAATATGATGCTTTTGGAGTTGGTCACTCAAGCACCTCCATCAGTGCCGCACTTGGAATGGCAATCGCAAATAATAATACAAACAAAAAAGTAGTTGCTGTAATTGGTGATGGGGCTATGACAGCTGGAATGGCATTTGAAGGCTTGGCTCATGCAGGTCATGTAAAGCCAAATATGTTAATTATTCTTAATGATAATGATATGTCCATCTCGGAAAATGTTGGTGGATTAAATAATTATTTCTCAAGAATTTGGGCATCAAAAGTTTATAAGGGAATAAGGAAAAGTGGGAAAAGTTTTTTAGAAAATCTACCTCAAGCTCATCACATTGCAAGAAAAGTGGAAACTCAAATGAAAGCAATGGTGGCACCTGGCAGCATCTTTGAGGAACTTGGCCTCAATTATATCGGCCCAATAGATGGTCATGACATCAATGAATTAGTAAAAGTGATAGGTAATTTAAAAGATTTTGAAGGTCCACAATTTTTGCATGTGATTACAAAAAAGGGAGCTGGGTTAGACCCTGCTGAAGCAGATCGAATTGGTTTTCACGCAATTGGAAAAATAAAACCATTGGATGCCAAAAACAAAAAAAATGGACCCAAGTATCAAGATGTTTTTGGGCAATGGATTGTTGATATGGCTGCAGTGGATAAAGATTTAATAGCAATAACTCCTGCCATGCGTGAAGGCTCAGGGCTTGTTAATTTTAGCAAAGAGTTTCCTGAAAGATTTTTTGACGTCGCGATCGCTGAACAACATGCTGTCACTCTTGCTGCTGGCATGGCATGTGAAAATAAAAAACCTGTTGTTGCGATCTACTCAACTTTTCTGCAAAGAGCTTATGATCAATTAATCCATGATGTAGCTTTACAAAATCTAAATGTGCTTTTTGCAATTGATAGAGCGGGATTGGTTGGTGAGGATGGTCCAACACATTCTGGAAATTATGACCTGACATATCTTAGATGCATCCCCAACATGATGATTGCAGTACCTGCAGATGAAAATGAAGCAAGAAAATTACTGACTACTGCCTTTATTTACAATGGTCCAGCTGCTGTAAGATATCCAAGAGGTGGTGGAATTAACTCAACCATAGAACTTGAATTAGACCCTGTTGAAGTTGGTAAAGGCAGAGTAATTAGCGAGAGGGAATCAGACATGCTCGTGATGAATTTTGGAGCCTTAATAGGAACTGCGCAAGAAGTTGCGCAAGAACTAAATGCCACTTTATTAGATATGCGATTTGTTAAGCCATTGGATAAAGAATTAATGAATAAATACTCAAATGGCAAAAAAGCTATCATCACTATTGAGGATGGAGCCATATCTGGTGGTGCCGGATCAGCAGTAAGTGAATGGATTCAGGAAAATAAAATGCAACAGCAAATTATCATATGTGGCATTCCAGATAAATTTGTTGATCACGCAAGCCGGGAAGAAATGCTTGAGATGACGGGTCTGGATACAAAAGGTATTCTTGTAAAAGTAGAGGACAGCTTATCTTAAGTGCCCCATTTTATCTCTTTTGGTATCGAGATAACTTCTATTTTTTTCATTTGCGCCTTCATGAAGAGATGTTCTTTTAACAACACTGATCCCAACCTCCTCTAGAGCATCTACTTTTTTTGGATTATTTGTTAAGAGATTAACTGAAGACACTTTGAAATGCTGAAGTATATCTAAACAGATATTATATTCTCTTAGGTCAGCATCAAAGCCCAATAACTCATTGGCCTCTACTGTGTCATGGCCTTGATCTTGCAAAGCATATGCTCTAATTTTATTGACTAGACCAATGCCTCTGCCCTCTTGCCTTAAATATAAGAGAATCCCTGACTTATTTTGAGATAACATTTGAAGTGCTGCTTGTAATTGAGGCCCACAATCGCATCTTAGACTATGCAATGCATCTCCGGTTAAGCATTCAGAATGAACTCTGCACATAACTGCATCTTGTTTTTGAATATCGCCAATGGTTAATGCTATGTGATCCTTCCCATTAGGCTCTTCAAAGGCTGAAATGGTGAAGTCACCAAACTTAGTTGGTAATTCTGATTCAGATACAAATTTACAGCTATTCAATTGATTTAAAGTAAGAGAAAAATTGCGTAAATTATACCACCAGCAAACAATCCTGC